>JAGPEQ010000030.1:0-11521 GCA_018056955.1 Bacteroidales bacterium
AAAAGCTTTTTGTATTCCCGCGCAACCAGGTCAACCCCAAAGGTTACCTCGCAAACGTAGGTAAAACCTAGCTGCTTAATCATCTGTACAAACTTACGATAGTCGGTAATATCCACAAATTCACCCGAAATACTTGGGGAACAAATAGCCGCAACGGGTTCGTCGCCTTTTAGCAGCTCCAAAACCTCCTTTTTTGAGGATCTATAGCTTACGGCATTAACCGGACAAATATTTAAACAGCTCCCACATCCTACACATCGGCTATCAATTATTCGAGCGTAGTTTTGGCCTGCCTTCACCTCAATGGCTTTTACAGGACAAACCCTAACGCATGCGTAGCAGTTAATGCAGGTTTGCTCGTCTATTCTAAACAGTTGTGACATATGTCTCCTTAAAGTAGCTCATTTGTAAGAATGTCAATAATTCCATTTTCATCAACCCCGGTATAAATTTTACCGTTAATAGAGATGTTAGGACCTTCGGCGCAATTACCAAAACAATGTCCCCCGTGGAAGTTTACCTTGTCTTTCAAATCGTGATCGTCCAAAAATTTCATTATTGCCTTGAGTGTGGCCTTATTACCCCTTGCAAAGCAGGAACTACCCAAACATATAATTAATTCGGCTCGTTTACTCATCTTAATGTTATCGGTATAACACTATTACAAAATGCTAAGATAGGTTTTGGTTTACAAATTATGCCTGAAATTTAATCATTTTTTAAATCAAATCACTTATCTGTAATCGTTTTAAATAGATAAAATATTGGTGTTTGGCGAACAATTTTTGTAATGTTTTATTAAATTGTTCCGTGATTAACAAGATTTTATTTGTTGTAACTAATTGATTACTAAAAATATATGTCTCTGTTAGTTATTTAACAGATGAATTAGAATGGTGGGTTAACTATGGTTCTAATTACTACCTTACTTTAAAGCTATGTCAAACGCCGAGAAAATTGAGGAGATTCTAGAACGCTACAGCTACTTAGGTTCCGATAGCCTTATCCCAATTCTACAGGATATTCAAAACGAGTTGGGAAGTCTGAACGAGGAAGCAATTGTTCTGGTAGGGCGAAAGTTAAACATGCCAACTTCCAAAATTTATGGCTTAGCCACATTCTATAACCAGTTTAAGTTTGAAGCTAAGGGGAAAAATCATATCTGCCTTTGTAATGGCACCTCGTGTAGGCTAAAGGGTGCCAAGTGGAATATGGTTTACCTTGAGGATAATTTGAAGCTGAAAAATGGTCAAACAACCCGGAATGGGCAGTTTAGCCTTGAGGTGGTAACCTGCATGGGTGCATGTGAACATGGCCCAGTGATTTCCGTCAACGATGAGTATTACCGTGAGGTTGACCCCGAAAAGCTTAAAAATATTTTGAACGATTTAACCCAAGAGTAAACATGGCTCGGTGCGATTCAAAAGCTGAAATATCTTTTATAAAAGATGCTGTTATTCCAAACCTTCACGATGGGGTATGGCTTACCGAGGTAAACGCTAAGCTTAGCGCATTAAGGCATGAACGGGTTAGGCAGCCAATAATATATGTTGGCGTAACTACATCGTCCATTGTTGCAGGAGCGCTTAAAACTAGGTCAGCTATTGAGCAGTACTTAGACGATTATTCTGTTGATGCCGATGTAATATGTGTTGGTAGCCATGGTTTATGCTCTCTTGAGCCCATTGTTGAAGTACAGATGCCCGGTAGGACTAGAGTGGCTTTTGCCAATGTAACTCCTGAAAGGGTTAACTCCATACTCGATGGAGCTCTTAATGGTTTTATTCAGCCTGAGAATGCCATTTTCCAGTACTATTCCGAGATTCATGAGCCTTGGCATGGAATTCCTTTTAGAAACGAACTTCCCTTTTTTAAAAGGCAAAACCGTGTGTTGCTTAAAAATGCAGGTATCATTTGCCCCGATAGCATTGCCGAGTATATTGCCCATGGCGGATATAGCGCTTTGGCTAAGTCTATCAGGAAGTACACCTACGACGATATTTGCCGCATAGTTGAGGAGAGCGGATTACGCGGAAGGGGCGGTGGAGCCTTCCCCACAGGCACCAAGTGGCGCAAAGCGTTACAGGTTGCAACCAGCGATCGATACCTGATTTGCAATGCCGACGAGAGTGACCCGGGGGGATTCATGGACCGACTGCTGATTGAAAGCGATCCGCATAGGGTTGTTGAAGGAATTATTTTGAGCTCGTATGCCGTGTCGGCAAGTAAAGCAATTATTTACATACGCGATAGGTATAAGATTACCATTCAAAGAATTCAGAATGCTATTGACCAGGCATATGAGGTGGGACTACTTGGATATGATATTTTAGGGAGTGGCTATTCGCTCGATATAGAGGTGCGTAAAGGCCCCGGGGCTTACGTATGCGGTGAGGAAACTGCCTTGATTAAAAGCCTTGAGGGTAAACGTGGAATGCCCAGCATAAAACCGCCTTACCCTGCTGAATTTGGATTAAATGGAAAGCCCACTGTTATCAATAATGTTGAGACTTTAGCCAATATCCCCGAAATTATCAGTAATGGGCCTCAGTGGTTTGCATCTTTAGGAACTGAGGGGTCAAAGGGAACGAAAATTTTCTCCATTAATGGTCAGGCGTCTCAAACCTGTATGGTTGAGTTAACCTTTGGTGAACCCCTTGGGGCTTTGCTTGACCTTGCAGGAGGGGTAAAGGACGGAAGGACTTTCAAGGCATTGCACCTGGGCGGCCCTTCTGGGGTGAGTGTTACAGCCGATGAACTTGATGCCCCTATTGACTTTGATGAACTTCCGAAACGAGGGATAAGTTTAGGATCGGGTGGTGTTCAGGTTTTTGACAATACCGTGTGCATGGTTGACCTGGTGAAATACTTCATGCACTTTATTCGTAACGAGAGCTGCGGTAAATGTATTCCTTGCCGTGAAGGATCAAACCGGATGTACCAAATACTCGATAACATATCGAAACGACCAGTTAGTAACGAAGGGCATAATACCCTTGAACGGTTTAAGGGTGTTATTCAGCTCGAAACCCTGGCTGAGGTTATGCGCGACACATCGCTATGCGGATTGGGGCAAACGGCACCCAAACCAATCCTTAAGGCTCTAAAATCGTTCCGCGATGAGTTTGAGGAGCATATCTTTGATCGGAAGTGCAGGGCAAGCGTTTGTCGCGATTTAAGGACATTTTACATCGATATTGAGCGTTGTACGGGTTGCACTGCCTGTGCCAAGAAGTGTCCAACACAGGCCATATATGGGACACCACGTTCTCCCTACTTTATTGTGGAGGAGCGTTGTATAGGATGCGGTATATGCCAGGATACATGCAAGTTTGGAGCTGTTTTCTTCAAGTAAAGTTTTTGCTGCTATGAACATTACCATCGAAGTAAATAATAGAACAATACAAGCCCATAAAGGCGATACCATTCTTGAGGCCTTAAACCGTAACGGTATCAGGGTGCCCACTCTTTGCAACATGACCGATTTAACCCCATCAGGGGCATGTAGGCTATGCGTTGTTGAGGTTGAGGGTCGAGATAACCTTGTTACCTCATGCTCGCATGTGGTGGAGAATGGTATGCGAATTATGACCCATTCACCCCGAGTGGTGCGCGCCCGTAAAACCCTGGTTGAGTTGCTCCTTGCCAACCATCCCGACGACTGCTTATACTGTGAACGGAACGGCTTTTGCGAGCTACAGGATTTAGCAGCAGAGCTACACATTCGTGAGCGTAAGGTTTTACGAAAGTCGTTTACTCAAAAGCTTGATCTTTCCAGCCCAAGTATTGTCCGCGATCCGGCTAAGTGTATTCTTTGTGGAAGATGTATAAGGGTTTGCGATGAGGTTCAATCGGTATCAACCTTTGAGTTTGTCAACAGGGGATGCGACATGTATGTGGGTACCACTTTGTCGCGCGATTTAAACTTCTCAAACTGTATTGGTTGCGGACAGTGTGTATTGGTTTGCCCTACTGGCGCTTTACATGAGCGTCAAAATGTTGCCGAAGTAATGGATGCCCTAAGCAATCCTGATTTAATCCCTGTTGTGCAGATTGCCCCTTCAATTTCGGTTTCGGTAGCTACTGAATTCGGGCTTAAACCCAGCAAGGATGTTAATGGTTTGCTGTACAATGCATTGCGAAAAATTGGGTTCAAGTATGTTTTCGATACTGCTTTTGCTGCCGATGTCGCTGCAATTGAAATGGCAGCTGAGCTCATTGAACGAAAGGGAAATGGCAGTAATCTCCCCATGTTCTCATCATGCTGCCCGGCATGGGTTAAGTTTGTTGAACAGTGGTATCCGGATTATATTCCGGCACTGAGTGCCGTTAAATCGCCTCAGCAGGTAATGGGATCGTTAATAAGGAACTACTTTGCTGCCGAAAATGAATTAAATCCATCAAAAATTTTCTCCGTTTCCGTAATGCCTTGTTTGGCCAAAAAGTTTGAAGCTCAAAGGGAGGAGATGACTACCCGTGGCCTATCTGATGTGGATACGGTATTATCAACACGTGAATTGGTTAGGCTGATTAAACTTTACGGTATCGATATTCAGGGGATTGAATCGCAACATCCCGATAAACCTTTTAATATTCGTAGCTCGTCCGGAAAGCTATTTGGAATATCAGGAGGTTCAGCCGAGGCGCTTGCCCGGGTGGTTTACCATAAACTAACCTCAAAAGAGCTTACCGATAGTAAGGTCAACGAGGTTAAAATACTATCTGGGGTAAAGGCATTCTCTTTCAATGCCGCTGGGCAAACATTCACCTTTGCAGTTGTTAATGGGTTAAAAAACATACATTCTATTCTCCCGGTTTTGATGGGAAGCGATGTTAAACTGGACTACATCGAGGTAATGGCTTGCCACGGTGGTTGTGTAAATGGAGGAGGCCAACCCTATGTTGACGAGGAAAAGTATGTTAAGTTGAGGGCCAAAGCAATTATTGAAATTGATGAGGCGGAAGGAATTAAGTGCCCAACCCGTAACCCTGCCGTACAATACATATACGATGAGTTTTTAGGGGAAACCCGTAGTGAAAAAGCCAAGAAATTTCTATACACCCGATATTCAAAGCGGGAAGTTTTACTTTAAATGGAACAATTCGGCTATAGCATGGAGATGAATCGGGAAAAGAGGAAATTGGTATACACCATTAAGGAGTTATGCAGGGTGTGTTATACCTGTGTTAGGGAGTGTCCGGCTAAGGCAATCAAAATTGTAAATGGCCAAGCCGATGTAATATCGGAAAGGTGCATTGGTTGTGGCAACTGCGTTAAGGTATGCAGTCAGGATGCAAAGGTGTTTTTACTAACCCGCACCGAGGTAAAAAGCATGCTGCAGAGCGGCGAAAGGGTTGCTGCTCTTGTAGCTCCAAGTTTTCCCGCTGAATTTACCGAGATTGATGATTATCGCTACTTTGTTGGAATGCTCAGGGCCTTGGGGTTTAGTCATGTTTTTGAGGTTGCTTTTGGTGCCGATTTGGTAGCTAGCCGTTACAAATCGTTGCTGGAGGATAGGTCAGGAAAGGGTTATATCTCAAGCGATTGTCCGGCTATTGTTACCTACATCCGTTACTACCATCCCGATTTAGTAGAAAATTTAGCACCCGTGGTGTCGCCTATGGTGGCCATAAGCAGGGTGGTAAGGCAAATTGACAGTAACCTGAAACAGGTTTTTATTGGTCCTTGCATAGCCAAAAAGGATGAATCCATTGAGATTGACGAGGCAATAACCTTTAGGGAGTTGCGGGTTCTTTTTGAGCAGGCCAGTATAACGCCCGAAAGCGTTGAACCATCGGATTTTGATCCACCCCATGCTGGCCGTGGGGCGATATTCCCGGTTAGTAGGGGGTTAATGCAAACCGTTAACATATTTGATGACCTAATTGAAGGCAACATCACAGTAGCTGAAGGACGAATAGGCTTTCAGGAAGCCATAAAGGAATGGGAATCGGGTAACCTTAAGGGACAAAACCTTGAACTACTTTGCTGTGAGGGTTGCATAATGGGGCCCGGCATGTCGCCCGGAGGCAAACGTTTTGAGCGCAAAACCTATATCAGTTCCTATGCACGTAATAAGGTAACCCCTGAGCAGCTAAAAGAGTGGGAGCTAGCCATATCAAAATTTAAAGATCTTGACCTTACGCGTAGCTTTAATCCCGATGATAAACGAATAGCTAAGCCTACCGATGATGAGATAAACAAAGTGTTGGCAAAGATGGGTAAGTTTACCCCTCGCGATCACCTGAACTGCGGCGCATGTGGTTACGATACTTGCACCGAGCACGCTATAGCTATTGTTGAAGGCCTTGCCGAGGTTGAAATGTGTTTACCTTACGCTATTGAGGAACTGCATGAGTCAATCAACGATCTAGCCATTTCCAATGAGAAACTGGCAAAAATGCAGCAGGCTCTCAAGCATTCCGAAAAGCTCGCCCATATGGGGCAGCTTTCGGCCGGTATTGCTCACGAGCTTAACAATCCTTTAGGTGTTGTTTTGATGTACAGCAATATCCTGCTCGATGAGTGTAAACCGGACGATCCCCTTCGTAAGGACTTAGAGTTGATATCGTCGCAGGCGGAACGGTGCAAGAAAATTGTTAGCGGTTTGCTAAACTTTGCCCGCAAGAATCAGGTTAAGGTGGAAAAGGTTAATGTTAAGAAGTTGGCTGAGGATAGCATTGCAGGGGTTGTTATCCCAAAGAATGTTACCACCAATGTGGTTTGCCGAACCACAAACCTGATGGCGAGTCTCGATTACGAGCAAATGATGCAGGTGCTTACAAACCTGAACAAAAATGCCTTTGAAGCCATGCCTAATGGTGGCGACCTTACAATTGTTATCGACGGCGATGACCATCAGATTTCAATCAGCGTAATCGATACTGGCGAAGGGATACCCGAGGAGAATATGGACAAGCTCTTCACCCCATTTTTCACCACTAAGGGAATTGGCAAGGGAACCGGTTTAGGGCTTGCCACTACCTACGGAATTGTAAAGATGCACAAGGGCAAAATAGATGTTGAGTCCAACACCGACCCCCAAAAGGGACCTACCGGAACAACCTTTAGGATAACCCTGCCCCGTAATGCGGAAAACGAATTAGGAAACGATAATAGTTAACTAAACGCAATAGCTATGGCTAATTCACGAAAAACCATTCTAATAGTTGACGATGATACCGACTACCTGTTTCAGCTTAAGTTTCATGTTGAAAAAATGGGCTTCGATGTGGTTACCGCTGAAAGTCAGCGTGAGGCGGAGAATATCCTAAAGAATATCAAACCCGATTTAGCCATACTTGACCTAATGATGGAGAACGAGGATAGCGGTTTTATTCTTAGCTACAAGCTAAAACGAATGTATCCCGATGTTCCCGTAATAATAGCCACTGCTGTATCGGCTGAGACAGGCATGTCGTTTGGCATTTCAAGCGAACAGGAACGCCAGTGGATTAAGGCTGATTTATACCTCGAAAAGGGAATTCGCCCCGACCAGCTGCATCGTGAAATTCTCAAATTGCTTAAGGTGTAAAAATGGAAGTTGTTGATATACTCGTTGTTGACGATGAACCGGGAATTCGTTCCGGTGTAACACGTATTCTTAGGAACTTCACGGTTAGCTACCCATTCCTTGAGGATGATATAGGCTTTAATGTTATTGAAGCGGCCACAGGGGAGGAGGCAATCGATATTATCAAGCGTTCGAGTCCAGCCATTGTATTACTCGATAATAAACTACCAGGCATTCAGGGGGTTGAGGTTTTGCAGTTCATCAACCAGAATCACCCCGATATACTGGTAATGATGATTACATCGTATGCTTCGCTGGAGTTGGCTGTTAGGGCTACAAACATTGGTACCTACGATTTTGTTCCCAAGCCCTTTACTCCACAGGAGCTTAAGTCGTCCATTGAGAATATCACCAAGCATTATTTCCTGCGGCGTATGACCCGCAAGCTCCATCGTGAGGGCAAGCAGGTTCGGTTTCAGTTCCTTACCGTGCTCTCGCACGAGCTAAAAGCACCTCTTAACGCCGTTGAGGGCTACCTTAAAATGATGCAGGAGAAGCAGGCTGGCGAGAGTATTGACAGTTACATGGATTTTATCGACCGTTCGCTTGCACGAATCCAGTCCATGCGTAATCTAATAATGGACCTACTCGACCTCACGCACATTGAGTCAGGCAAACGGCAGCGAACCCTTCGTGAAATCGATTTAACCCTCGTGGCCCGTTCGGCCATTGAGACCATGACTCCCCTTGCCATTCAGCGCGACGTCAACCTTAGCCTGCAAACCACAGAACCCGTTATCATGCTTGCCGATTCCGACGACATGGAAATTTTGTTCAACAACCTTATTTCCAATGCCGTGAAATACAATAAACCCGGTGGGTGGGTTAAGTGTAGTATCAGCAAAACAGCATCAGAGGTTACGCTAGTTGTATCCGATTCAGGAATTGGCATCGAACCCGAGGATATACCTAAACTTTTCCAGGAGTTTACTCGCATCAAAAATCCGCAGAGCAAAAATGTAACCGGAAGCGGCTTAGGACTTTCAATTGTTAAGCGAGTAGTGGATTTGTATGGCGCTAGAATTGATGTGCAAAGCGAGCCTGGTGCAGGATCAACCTTTACCATTACATTCCCTTTACCCGGTTCCGATACCCTTAACGACGGTATTTAAATCCACTTTATTTTAAACAGCCGTTTGTTAACTGAAAAAAGTTAAATAGTTTTGTGTTGAAAAATGTAATAGTTGAGCTATGGATAAGGCAAACCTACCCGAAAAAACCATTGAGCGATTGAGCAAATATCGCAGAACCTTTCTGAATTGCTTAACACGAGGGAAAACTCATATCTACTCACATGAGCTCGCCGGTTTGCATAATATCACAGCGGTTCAGGTAAGGCGCGACCTGATGCTTATTGGCTACTCTAGCATGAAAAAGAAAGGGTACGATGCACAGGAACTTATCAAGGTTATTGGCGATATCATCGACCACAAAGTAGGATTAAATGTAGCTGTTGTTGGTATGGGTAACCTAGGACGCGCTATCACTACCTATTTCAATGGCAAACGCCCTAAACTTAATATAGTTGCCGCTTTTGATGTAGATCCCAACAAGGTTAACAGGGTAATTTCTGGTGTAAATTGCTACCACATGAAGGAGTTGCCCGATGTTATAAAACGTAACGATATTTCCATTGCCATTATCTCATCGCCACCCGATACTGCCAATCAAGTTGCCGAGCAACTTGTTGCAGCTGGTATAAAGGGTATCCTTAACTTCACCACAATTCCTTTAGTTGTACCTGAGAATGTTTACCTTGAGGAGTACGATATGATTACCTCCATGGAGAAAGTGGCTTACTTTGTTAAACAGGGCTATTCCCGGTAAACGATAGTAATGAAAGTACATTATGGTTTTGATGGTATAGGGGAAATAACTAATCCGGTGGTCACCACTGGGTCGTTTGATGGGGTTCACTTAGGCCATAAGGTAATTATTAACAGGATAAATGAGATTGCTCAAAGCATAGGCGGCGAGTCGGTTCTTATTACCTTTTACCCTCATCCGCGCAAAGTGCTTTACCCTGAAACTGCTGGTAAAAACCTGATGTTTATCCTGTCGCAACGCGAAAAAATTGAGCTGCTTAGCAAAACCGGCCTCGATCATCTAATCATAGTAAAATTTACCCTCGAATTTTCAAAAATTTCATCGGTTCAATTTATCAGGGATTACTTGATTAGTAAGCTGAACGCTCGATACATCGTAGTTGGTTTCAATCATCATTTTGGACACAACCGCGAAGGCGATTATGAGGAGCTCAAAAAATTGAGTTCGGAGTATAATTTTATGGTTGAGGAGATACCCGAGCAGGATATACAGCAGGAAACGGTTAGTTCCACCACTATTCGTAAGGCTTTACTTGAGGGAAAAATACAACGGGCAAATGCTTACCTTGACCATTACTACATGATTATTGGTGCTTTGGGTAAGGGTTCGCACTTTTTTGGCGAGGTGGGTTTCCCAACCCTAACGGTTCAAATTGAGGAGGCAGGCAAGCTCATTCCACCGGAGGGCATTTATGCCGTTTCGCTGGAATGGAATAAATCATCGTATCGTGCCATGGTTATCATTTGGTCAAATGGCGATAATACCGATTTGAACCCAGTTTTGACAAGGAATGTTGAACTTCATATCCTCAATTTTGATGGTATGCTTCACAGTAGCGATGCCTATATTTACTTTCATAAGCAGATAGCTGATAGAATTGATATCTCCGATAACAGGTTGTTATTCCAGCAGCTTACACAGGCAGCCAAGCAGGTTGATGAGTTAATTTATTAACAGTAATGATATTTATCATTGTTAACCAATTGTATTTTAACGTATCTTTGGGGCATAGTTAATCGTATAAGTATTTAGGTTTTTTGAAATGTAATTCCTGCATCTGAGGTTGGTAGATGTTTGCCACCAAGGATTCAGAAAATGAGTCTGATCCAAAGGAGATAGTCTGATGGAAAAGAGAATCGGAGCTGCACTAATTCTTGTTGAGAACCGCGAGAGCGCCTCAAGGCTGAACCAGATCCTTTCGGCCCATGCCGATATTATTATTGCCCGTCAGGGCATACCGCTCCAGCAGAGGGGTATTAGCGTAATATCGCTTGTGCTTGAAGGAACAACCGATGAAATTGGAGCCCTTACCGGGCCCATTGGTAAGCTCAGCGGTGTTCAGGTTAAAACCTTAATGCTCAAAGGGGTGTAGTTTTTAAAAAATCTCTTTTCCCTCTGGTATCAGGCTCAGGTAAGTTTGATAGTAAAACTATTTTAAACCGATATAGAGCCATGAAATTTAATCCGGAAAAGTACCGAATTCCCGATGAGCGCATGAAGCCTTTCATCGATGCCGATGAAATATGGGAATACATAAACAACGCAAAGCCCACCAAGGAAAGGGTTCGTGAGATAATTGCAAAGTCGCTCGATAAGAATAGGCTTAACCTTGAGGAGGTTGCTACTCTGGTTAATACCACCGACCCTGAATTGGTTGAGGAGATACTACAGGGCGCTCGTACGCTCAAGGAGCGTATTTACGGGAACAGAATAGTACTGTTTGCTCCGCTTTACATAGGGAATAAGTGTACAAACAACTGCCAGTACTGTGGTTTTAGGGCATCGAACAAGGATGCTATACGTATGACCCTTTCCGATGAAGAGATTGTACAGGAAGTTGAAGCACTTGAGGATAACGGGCAAAAGCGATTGATACTTGTTTACGGTGAACATCCAGAGTACTCGGCTGAGTACATTGCCCACACCGTTAGGTTGGTTTATGGAATTAAGAAGAACAACGGTGAGATCCGAAGGGTTAATATCAATGCCGCTCCGCTTGACATCGAAGGATTTCGGAAGGTAAAGGAGGCTGGTATAGGCACTTACCAGATCTTTCAGGAAACCTATCACCCTGAGGCCTATACCTGGTACCACCCCTCGGGCAAAAAGAAAGATTTTGA
>JAGPEQ010000030.1:11621-29004 GCA_018056955.1 Bacteroidales bacterium
GAGGTTCAGCAGAAAGGCTACAAGCTTATTGAAAAAACCCTTGGAGAGCTCGACGGGCATCAGAACACCCTGGAGATTCGTCGAAGAATTGAGCGTATCAAAGCTGGAGAGCGCGATTTATACTTTTAATTTGAGTATTAGCTGTTATTAAAGCCCTGCATAAAAATTAGCAGGGCTTTTACTTTTTACAGAATCTAGCTACCACCTCAGAGGCCTGATTATTGCCTATGTTAACTGCCTTTCTGAGATCGGCACACCCTTTTACAGTTTCATTATTGATAAGGTAGAGTAATCCACGGTTATACCACGCGCCATGTATAAGGGGGTTGATGCTGATAGCTTTGGAAAACCATTCAATGGCAAGGTCATTATTTTCAGTATGCATAAACATTACTCCTATGTTGTAAGGAACTATGCCCTCAAAGTCGTTGTCCAATGCTATAGTTTTTAGATCATTACCAGCAGTAATGTAGGGTTTGTTATCAATTGTTTTTTGGGATATATTACTTTTCCCGCTTTGTAAGCTTTTATTCTTAACGTTTTCAACAAATTGGGTCATTTTTATTTTTGCCAACACCTCGGCAAGCCTATAAAGAGTGTTTGAACTATCAGCCTTTAAGGTTTCTGAAAATTCTTTCATTGCGGCCGTATAGTAGTTGCCTTGCAAATGGGCTATCGCTTTACAAATTTCCGACAATGAATCGGTGGCGATGGTTTCCAATTGTGAATGCTGGTTAATGGTGTCGTATTCAAAGAATAGGCTGTAACCGCGGCAACTCTGTGTGGCAAGAATCTGCCTGAGGTTCGAACTTTGCCAGTTCCTAGGCTTTACATTTTCGATTTTATCTACTTTTAGGGTGATTATAGGGTAAACAATGGTTAGAATTCGGGTTCTGAGCTGTTCCATACTAATTGATGAGGTGATGTCGAGTTCCTCGTCAAGTGATAGTAACCGTTTTAGTTTTCCTGTGGAATCGATTACTGAGGCTATATCATTGATTGCCCTATTACTGTATGCTTGCGCTAATCTATTGCCCTGAGCAATGTCAGCTTCGGCACCTTTCAAATCGCCTTTTTTGGTTTTAATCTCGGCTCTAAGCCGGTAAGCATTGGCAAACTCTGGAAAAATAGCTATGGCTTTATTAATATTCTCCAGTGCCATAGGCAAATATCCGAGTTCATAACGTATTGAGGCCAGGTAGTAATGAACCAGCACGTTGGTAGGAATAATTGATGATAGTCTGGTTAGGTCATCAATTGCGCTTTCGGGGTTGCCAACCTCATAGCTTATAATCGCTCTGTTAAAAAGGGCAAGGGTATTACGGTGTTCAAGCTGCAAAACCTTATTTAAGTCTGATAATGCCTGGCTATAATGTTTTTGGTAGTAGAAAACGAGTGCACGGGTAAAATATGCCTGTGCGAGTGTGCTATCAATCCCAATGGCTTGATTAAGATCTTGCAAGGCAAGTGGGTAGTTTGATTGCTGGGCATAAAGCGCACCCCTCCGTAAGTAAGGGTTTGCATTAAAGGGATTAAGGTTTATGGCCGCAGAATAATCCGTCAACGCTCCGGAACTATCCGAGAGCATTAACCTGGTGGTTCCCCTATTAACCCACGCATCCGGGATACGGTCATCAATTTTAAGCACCTGGTTGAAGGCATAAAGAGCATCGTGGTACTGTTCCTGCTGGAATAGAATAACACCATAGGTAAAAAGGTATTGCGCCGATGCTGGTCGCAGCTCGATGGCTTTTTGGATACACTCTATGGATTCAACGCTTTTCCCCAATTGCTGCAGAACCATTGCATTATACTGGTAGGCTTGGGAAAATAAAGGATTAATATTTAGGCACTTACTAAAATCGTTTCCTGCACCAACCAAATCGTTTTGGTAGTAGCGGGCTACGCCCCGCAGAAACCATGCCTCGTGTATGGTTGAGTCAACATTTAGCAGGGTGTTCAGTACTGGTATGGCATCAGCATAGTTTCCTCTTGAAATTAACTCCTCGCCTTTGTAAAAAAAGTACGCCTTGTTGAATTGGGCCTTTGAAGGGGTAAAACAAACAAGAAAAGTCACAATTAGCCAAAAGGGGAATAATAATCTTTGCATTTTAAAGTATTAATTATCGTGTCTATTTCTGTTCTTTTTCATTAATGTCAATTTCACCTAAATTATACATATTCCAAAGAATTTTTCGTTGGTAGCTCACCATGTATGCACTTGGTTTTGATGGATTTCGCTTAGCTGGTGCGGGTAGGGTAGTGGCAATCATTGCAGCCTCATGACGGGTAAGGCGCGATGCAGGTTTACCGTAGTATTTCCTTGCTGCGGCTTCCACTCCGTAAATACCCCTTCCCATCTCGGCTACGTTCAGGTAAACTTCCATTATCCTTTCCTTTGACCAGAAAGTTTCAATGAGCAGGGTAAAGTAGGCTTCTAATCCTTTTCGTACCCAGGAACGTTTGGGCCAAAGAAATACATTTTTTGCGGTTTGCTGCGAAATTGTACTGGCTCCGCGCAACTTTTTACCTCTTTGATTATACTTTCGGGCCTTTTTTATCGATTCCCAGTCAAATCCGTTGTGTTCCATGAACTTATTGTCTTCGGCTGCAATTACAGCAAGTACCATCTGTGGCGATATCTCTTCGATACTTACCCAACTCTGTTCAAAATTGCTACTTCCTCCTTGGGTTTCCGGTAAATGCTTTTTTAGTATCATTAACCATGTGTAATGTGGGTTAACCCATTTGTACACTACAGTCAAACTAATACTAAGTGTAAAGAATAGTACTACCGAGTAGGTTATTACTCTTACTAACAATTTCTTAAAACTTAATTTTGCAATGTTTCCTGCTTCCGTCATCAATTGTTGACTTGTTGCTCTACCAATCAATAATTTATTTTATCGATAATGTTTGCTAATATATTAAATTTGCATTGACAAAAAAGATTTGATTTGCATTGAATTGTGTATTGAGTTGAAATTCAATAAATTAAATCAAGATAAAAAGTGATAAAATGAAGAGATTATTTTGGGTTTTAACGAGTGTGATACTGCTAAGCAGCTGTTCCGACGATGGCATAAACTTTTTTACTCTCGAACAGGATATACAATTTGGTGCGCAGCTCGATTCCGCAATTTTGGCAAACCCCAATGAATATCCTATTCTTGACAGGACTCAATACGCTGAGGCATATACACATATTGAGAGGGTAATGAATGCCATTTTAAGTTCGGATGATCTGAGGTATACAACTACATTTCCCTGGCAGGTAAAAATCATCCATGACGACAATGTGTTAAACGCTTTTGCGGCACCTGGTGGTTACCTGTATTTTTACACCGGATTAATTAAGTTTCTGGATAACGAAGCTCAGCTAGCCGGCGTTATGGCGCATGAAATAGCCCATGCCGATAGGCGTCACAGCACTCAAATGCTTACCCGTCAGTATGGTTTTAGCATGTTGCTCTCAATTATTATGGGCGATAATCCCTCACAGCTTGAGCAGATACTATCACAGTTAGCCCTTGGTGGAACAATGCTCAAATACAGTCGCGATAACGAGTATGAGGCCGATAAGTATGCTGTTACTTACCTTTGCGATACCGATTATCACCCACGCGAACTTGCTGGCTTTTTTGAGAAGATGATGGGTTCTACACAAAAAATCCCTGAATTCCTTAGCACTCATCCATCGGATGAGAATAGGATTAAGAACATTGATGATGTGTGGAGAAGTTTAGGCAGTAAGGTCGGTAATACCTATGCTGACCGATACCAAAGTTTTAGGAATTCACTGCCGTAGAAGGGAGAAAAGAAAGAGCCACAGATTGTGGCTCTTTCTTTTTAGAATGCCTAATACCTAGATTGATTTCTTTATTAGTTCAACCCAACCTTTTACGCGGGCAATAGTTTTGTCGGCCTCGTAATCCTCATCAATGGGTAAGCCAATAAATTTTCCATTAATTAGAGCTTCGGAGTCGGTATAACTGTAGCCATCGGTAGGCCATTGGCCTATCACCTGAGCCCCTTGAGCAATTAATTCCTTGGCAAGAATTCCCATTCCGTCGACAAAATTGCGGGGGTAGGTAACTGAATCGCCGGTTCCAAAAAAGGCAAAGAGCTTGCCCTGAACTTGGATTTTTTTCAGCTCTGGTCTGAAATGGTCCCAATCCGAACGCGAAGCCTCACCATTCCATGTTTCGCTACCAATGGTTGAGCATCCAAAAACGATAATGTCGTAATTGTTTACCATTGAAGGCGATGCTTCTTTTATGGGGTGTAAGTCAGCTATCGCTCCAAGTTCTTTGGCTATCAGCTGAGCCACCTTCTCAGTAGAACCTCCGGTGGGTCCGTAAAATATTCCAATACGTTTATTCATATTTCATTCTTTACTTTTGATGTAAATATATAATTTTTCTACGATTTCTATTTACCACTACCTTTCAGGCTTGCCACAGCAAGAAATATTCCTAGCGCCACGCTCAGTACAGCTGCAAAAAGAACCTGAAAATCGGCAGGCAAAAGAAATGTAATGGTATGAGCTGGGATCCAGAAGTAGGGTATTGTTTTGGCAAAAACAAAACTCCATTGAACCTCCCAATTTATCGATGCAAGAATATTACCAAAATGTATGGGCTTTAAAAGGCACGAAAGTGTCCCACCATTGTTCACTATGTGGGTGTCAGTAATCTTATGGAGTGTCATCATTACAGGAGCGTAAATAATGTTCATAAACAGGCTAATGCTGAAGGCTACGAGTATTTTGGCTAAAGTAAGTTCGCCTTTTAAGGCCTGGGGCGCATTTTCCATGCCCATATATGCAAGAAATTGTGGAACCCCCGATGCAAATAGCACAAAAGCTAATTTTATGGTTAAACCAAGCAAGCCCCAAACAACCGCTCTGGGCAACAATCCAAATCCGGGTTGATTATAATTCCCTGTTCTAATCCTTAACCCAATGGCTTCGCCAAAGGTGGCAAGGAGGGCAAACTTTATGAAACTTGTAACCATTCCATGGTTGGCGTTAAAATCAACATAAACGTTGTAAACCGTTTCCGATATAAAAAAGGGTAGAAGGAACAGAATAGTTCCTACCATTACGTACAAGTCAACTCGTTTCACTTTAATCAACATTTAACGGTTAAAATATCTAGCAAAACCAGCCTTAACCTGATCCCATATATACTCAAAGCGTGTTGCAATAAGTATTACAAGGATAATGGCAAGGCCAATCATCATTTTTTCGTTAGCTGTAAGGCTATTCCATTTCTCCTTAAGGCTCATGGCGCACTATTTTTCAATTCTGATTCGGGCATCTACCGCAACAACCTTATCTTTTGAACCTAGAAGCGGGTTTAGGTCCATCTCAAAGATTTCAGGAGCAACTGTTACGAGTGCCGATAAACGGCTAACAATTTCGGCAAAAATCTGTTCATTAACAGGTTCCTGCCCTCTTGCGCCCTTGATTATTCCATAGCTTTTAAGCCCTTTTATCATGTTTAATGCCTCGTTTGTATCAATAGGTGCAAGGGCAGCTTTTACATCCTTTAGAACCTCAATAAAAATACCTCCAAGTCCGCATAGTACCATGTGACCGAATTTATCCTCGCGTTTTGCCCCAACAAAAAGTTCAACCCCTTTAAGCATTGGCTGAATAAGGATGGCTGTAGTATCCTTAATCTTAATCATACGGTCAAACTCTTTGCGAACCGTTTCGGAATCTTTCACATTAAGTACAACACCCCCAACATCCGATTTGTGGACGGGGCCAACTACTTTCATTACTACCGGATAGCCTAATTTCTCTGCTGCTCTGGCAGCATCATCGGCAGTTGTAACAACCGCTTCGCCAGCACGGGGTATACCGGCAGCATCGAGCAGCTGTTGAACAGCATCGGGTGTCAGGTAACCGTTATTGCTTTTACTAATAATCTCACTTATGGCTTTTTCATTTACCTTTGGTAAAACGGGTGCTTCAGGTGATGGTTTTGGTGTATGGTAAATTTTTGCAAGGGCGTTGCCAAGCGATACCTCATCGGGGAAGAAAATTCGTCCTTTAGCAATAAAGTGTTCAATCTCATTCTTTACGTTCATAACCGAGGGGAGAACAGGGAATATGGGCTTGCGGCAAACCTTCATCTTTTCATCAAGCAGGTCGTAAACATCGTAAACGGGGAATAGGCCGGGGCTTCCAAAAATAACTATCATGGCATCGATATTATGGAAGTCGTTTTCGCAGGCATCAATGATAAATCCAAGCTGCTCGGCTGTTCCTGTTGCCAAAAAGTCAATGGGGTTAGCCACCGATGAGCCCGGAAATAGCTTGGCAAGCAGTTCCTTTGCCTTTGGCCCCTCAATTGGAGGTACTTCAAGTCCGTTGTTCGATAAAGAGTCAGTGAGCATAACAGCAGGGCCACCTGCATGGGTGATTACTGCAATGTTTTTCCCTTGAAGCTCGGGATGCATAAAAATTGATGCCACGGTAGCCAGCTCATCGCGCCCATAGCAGCGAACAATTCCCGCTTTGCGGAACAGCGCTTCAACAGCTACATCGCTACTGGCAAGCGCTCCGGTGTGGCTCGATGCTGCTCGGCTTCCTGCCGATGA
This sequence comes from Bacteroidales bacterium, assembly GCA_018056955.1. GTDB lineage: Bacteria > Bacteroidota > Bacteroidia > Bacteroidales > Tenuifilaceae > Tenuifilum > Tenuifilum osseticum. The sequence goes on from JAGPEQ010000030.1 coordinate 18,234, forward strand.
ACTGCCAGCCTTAATTGCCGCAATCCTGCACCCTTTCCTTATGAGCGACTGGGCATGTTTTAAGAGTTTTAGAGGTTTGTTGATACTTTCAACGTAGAGCAGCTTTACCCTTGAGCTGCTTTGCGGGTCGAATGTATTATCGAGGTATTCAAGTACTTCCTCAACGCCAATTTGGGCGCTATTGCCCACTGAGTATACGCTGTTAAATGTTAAGCCACGCGGAATGCTCGATTCCATGATAAACACCGCAGTGGCTCCTGAACCCGAAATGAAATCAACTCCTTTGGGGTCGAACTTGGGAATTGGGGTGGTAAAAACGCCGGCATAGTTAGTGTTCATTACACCAATGCAGTTTGGGCCAATTAGGCACCCACCGGTACGGTTTATGGTGTCAACTATTTGTTGTTCAAGCTTAGCGCCCTCCTCACTCTCTTCATGAAAACCGGCCGAGAGAATAATGAAAGCTCTGGTTCCTTTTTGTGTGGCCAGAACCTCAACGGTTTGAGGGCAGAACTTAGCTGCAATGGCTAGTATCGCCAAATCCACCTGTGGTAATTCAGCAACATCGCGAACCGATTTCACTCCCTGAACCTCATCGGCTTTTGGGTTTACTACGTAAAGACTCCCTTTAAAATGGTTGTCGATAAGATTTTTTAAAACCTTTCCGCCGGGTTTCTGAATATCGTCAGAACCGCCAACCACCACTATACTTTTGGGATTGATTAACTCGTTGGTAATCATTTTAATGCGTTTTGAGTTTTACAGTTTACAATTTACACAAACGTAAATGAATTATGTAAAAGTAACAAGCCTGTTTAATGTGTTAGAGAGCTACTTTTTTTGACAAAAAAAAGGCCGACAGGATGCTGTCAGCCTTTTCAACTATTATTATTTCATCTTAGTAACTTTTGATATCTACTCCACCGAAAAGCACTAATCCTTTAAGAACAAGCTCTGGGGCATTTTCTGGTAGAGCCTGAGGTATTTTTCGTTTATCGGAAACGCCTCCAAAAATTGAGGTTACCTCAATTTTTACTTTCCATTCGGAAGGAATAATGAGTTTTGAGCCACCAAAAATGCATAGCAAATCAACAACATTTAAGCCTGATTCCAGCTTTGCGGTGCTAAGGTCAATGGTTGAGCCTCCAAAAATGTTGGTAATTTTTCCCCCTCTGAATTGCTGCGAAGTAAATTTTTGGTCCGAACCACCAAAAATGGAAACATCATCAATCAAGTCGTCCTTAACTTCACCTGTTTTGTATGGGTGCCACCTGCGTCGCCTGCTACCAAATATTAATGAAAGGCCTATAAAAAGAATAACTGCAGGCCAAAAAAGTTTACTAATTGAAACGGGCAACTCGTAAAACTTTGCAGCCAGGAAAAATGCCCCTATGGCAATTAAGACTGTTCCTGTAGTTCTATTCCCTTTACCGGGCAGAATAATTAATCCTATTACAATTAGTAACGTTTGCCAGGTGAAAATGTATTTGCCCCATTCAACAGGATACAAATCGAAGTTATCGATAAGGAGTAAACCTGCCAACACAATTAGCAAAAACCCAAGTACTAGTCTTGAGTAGTCGGTTTTCGGGCTGTTCTCAATTTTTTCCATTTGATTTGAATTTGGTTTTCAACAATCTAAAAATACGATTTATATGTATCATTTGCTGCATGGTCATAAAATTTATTTAGGGTATTGCTGTTTTTTTGTACATAAACCCATAAAATGGGTTGGCTAAAGAAAAAAGAGCAATCGGATAACGATTGCTCTTTTTTATCACTTTAAGCTTGATGCCTTAGTGACTAGCAGCACCTTCAGGAACAGCTAGCTTATCGCCGGTAGCATCAATCACGTTTTTCTTCCACCAGTCGGGGTATTGTGGATTTTTAACTGGGGCAGGGCAGTAATCGTACTGGTTGTATTTAAGCCCACCCTTTCCATCCTCCTGCTTAACATTTCCATCCATAAATTTCATTAAAAGGAACTGGAATAGTTTTTCCCAGCGAGCAACAACATAGTTTCCGGTATTAACGGTATAATCGGTAAGGAATCGTACAGCATCCTCCTTGTTGGTTTCCAATAGCTTAAGAGCGGTTTGGTCAACTACGGCTGTTTGTGAGATGAAACGGTTTTCCAGCTCATCCTGTACCTTTTTGATATCCTGAATCATCAGGTCGTAGCGGAGGTAAGCAAAGTTCGATACCTTATTGAATACCCAGAATGCACAATCGTCGCAGTAGGTGAGCATATCGCCCTTGCCCTCGGCGTAAGCCTCTGGCACAGAGGTAACGCTGCAATATACAGGGAAGTAAACGGTTGAGGCAGCATCGTCAACACTGAACCAGAAAATACCGCCAACAGCATCGGGTAGCCAGCTGCGCATTTGTGCAACAAACGAGAATCCGGTTTGCTGGGTTGCAGTGGCGCGTTCGTTAAAGTACGATTTCCCTTCGTATTTCCAGGTTAGTGGACGCCAACGGTATGGGAGACCATGAGGACCTGCGCCTGGATCCTTACTCATGTCGAGTTCTGTTCCCTCAAGGTGATCGCGCATAAAGTTCATCATATCCCTAACCGAGAGTTTACGCTCAGGCTTGATATATAAAGGCATGCGGTTTTTAAGGTCGTGCCCCTTGGCGTAGTCAAAGTAGTTCCACATATCCTTGTTTACAGCCTTGAAAAACGACCAAACCCTAATCTCACAGAAACGAGCTGCACCAAAATCGAGTGGGGCATATACATCGGAAAAGCTAAATTCCTCATCTTTACCGGTAAAGTAACCTTTTTGACGAGCAAAGCCGATTACATCATGAGCGTAAACAACCTCAACATCGGGTTCAAAAATTTTATCTAAATTTTTTGAGCTGATTGAGGTTTTCATGTTCTCAAGGGGGAAGGTGGTGATACGAGCATGATTAGCATGACCCGATACGTACCCATCGGGAATACGAATGGCTACCCATACTGCTCCCCGATTTGCGTTGTAAGCCTTTTTAGTTTTCTTGTCCACCTTAATATCGGTTCCCTTTCCAATCATTTCAAAAATCCAAACCTCGTTCTTGTCGGCAACCGAGAACGATTCCCCGGAACTGTAGTAGCCATACTTTTCAACCAGTTCAGCCATCACTTTAATGGCCTCACGTGCGCTCTTTGAGCGCTGTAGGGCGATATACATTAATGAACCGTAGTCAATTAACCCAGTACTATCCTGTAGCTCCTCACGTCCGCCATAGGTGGTTTCACCAATTGCTACCTGATATTCGTTCATGTTGCCTACCACGCTATATGTCTGTAAGGTCTGGGGAATTTCGCCAAGGAATTTCCCTGTATCCCATTCGTAAATCTTCATTAGCGTACCAGCCGGATAAACAGCAGCTGGTTTGAAATAAAGTTCGCCAAACAGGTAATGTGAGTCGGCGGCGTAGGTTATCATGGTTGAGCCGTCAACCGATGCACCTTTGGTTACAAGGTAATTGGTGCAAGCATTGCCGGTATTGGCATTAATCAGTAATGCAATAGCAGCAAAAATCTGGATTGTGAGTTTTCTCATAATCGTTTTAGTTTAATTAAAGTTTACAAACCTAATATTTTTTTGATTATAAACCAGGTTGATGGTTTAATGGTTCGGGGTTTTAGCTGTATAGACACCCGGCTATGGAGTTGTTGTTTGCTCCTGTTACTGAGGCTATGGCGCCGGGTTCCTTTAGTAAGTAAAGCACCCCAAGGAATGCAAATATCAGGGCTTCCTTATAATCAATAGTTTTACTATCGGGAATTACAATTTTCAACTCGGTTTTCTGCTTGATTAGTTCCATTAAAAAAGCATTCTTAGCACCTCCACCGGTTGCCAGCATGGTTGTTTTTTTCAAGCTGTTACAATCGTGGGCTATTCTACCTGAAATATGCTCGTATGCGGTTCTTAACTGACTGGTAAGCGGATATGCATTATACCTGTTGAGTATAGGCATTATATAGCTCTCGAACCACTCCCTACCCAACGATTTTGGCGGTGGCTGAATGTAGTATTCAATATTTTCAAGTTCCTGGAGCATTCCCGGAATAACCTGACCGGTTCTTCCAAGGTCACCATTAAAATCGTATTCATTACCTGTTAACCCTGCTAGGTGGTTAAGCATCATGTTGCAAACACAAATATCGTAAGCCACCCGGTTGCTAAAATTATCATCGTAGCTAATATTTGCTATGCCTCCCAAATTAAGGCAGATGTCAAACTCTTGAAAAAGCATTTTGTCTCCAATTGGAACTAGCGGTGCACCTTGCCCCCCCCGTGAAACATCGCCCGAACGAAAATCGGAAATGCAAGGAATTCCTGAATACGCAGCGATTGCTGCACCTTTGCCAATTTGTAGGGTGTATCCTTGAGTCGGATTATGAAAAACGGTGTGTCCATGCGATGCAATGTAATCGGCCTCAATTCCATGTTCCGATACAAACCGTTTAACCTGTTCACCTAAATACTTCCCGTAGCTAAAGTCTAAAGCGGTAATCTCCTCAGCAGTGTAATTATGGGCTTCCTTTAGCTGATTTATGAGATGTGTTGGATACTTAATGGTTTCGGCAGCTAAAATGTAGTATTGCCACTTGCTATTTATGTTCTGAAAAAAGCAGTAACAAATATCGAGCCCATCGAGCGATGTGCCCGACATTAAGCCTATCATCCTATAACTTGAAGACTTGTTTGGGGAATGCATTACTTACGCGAATACACGCTTATTACTAGTTCCTTCACAGCTTGGTTGACCAGTTTATAAAGGGTTTCGTTTGGTGAGTTTATGTTTGGGTTTACAAAACCGTCAAAATACTTATCGTTCAGCGTTATTACTTTACTTTCAATAGCTTCACCTTTAGTGTTGGCTACTGGTATTATTCCTTTATCGTTATAGATGTTCATTTTAATGGTAATCTTTGGCTTTATCTCATTGGGAGCCAGTTGGATTACCTGTGGTGAGGTGTCGCTGGATGTTTTGGTTACATATTTCGACATAAACTCAGGGCCAATTTCCACATCAATGCTGATATAAAACTTTGAGTTCCCTTTCTGAAGAGCTCTGTTTATTGTCACATTTGGAAATCCATAGTGATCGTACGAAAATTTATCGCCGTAGGCATCCAGGGGCAATATAATCATACCAACATCGTTGGTAAGCTGTTGCTTAATAATATCCCAGATATCGGCAGTAAGGTGTCCAACAATTCTATCCTGCTGTGGTTTAACCGGCTCGCGGAAAAGGTGAGCATACTCGCTAAACTTTGCATGGTATCCGGGATCAATATTGACCTTGAAATAAATCAGCCCTACCTCTTTATTTCTGTATTTTTGGGCAAAAACCTGAGTGCTAAAGAAAAATAAAGTTATTGCCAGCAGAACTGAAGTATATCTTTTCATGGCTTGAATTTTTTTCAAATGTAATAAAACTTATCAAAAAGTGAACCAAATTAGTTCTATTGTGCCTTTTGTGGCCTTTTTCTTTTCCATCGCCTATGCGTCCATAGCCAGCTTTCAGGGTTTTCTCTTATACTTTGTTCAAGCCTGTGCATGTAGGCAGCGGTTAACTCACCGTCCTTCAGTTCGTTTGGTTTATCGCACAAAACGCTTAGTTCTACAGTATAGTAACCCCTCTTTACCCTTTTTATATCGATGTATATAACAGGGTAATTATACATTTTTGCATACTTTTCGGGACCATGAATGCAGGCGGTATCCTGGTTGAAAAAGTTTATCCAGTATGCTTTTGATAGGTTTGACGGGCTTTGGTCAGCAACCAGAATGTATATGCAAGGTTTGTGTTTATATTTCTGAAAGGTATCAAAGGTCTGATTGGTTGGAACCAATTCGGTTCCCCTAATCGATCGGTTCCACTTGATGAACCAATCGATAAGCTTGTTGCTTAGCGGTTTGTATATGGCAACCGGGTGATGTTTTAGCTGTATACCGGCCGAGAGGGCTCCCCATTCCCAGTTGTTTAGGTGCCCTGCAACTCCAATAATACTCTGTTTCTGATTGTAGTAGTAATCGAGTAGTTCAGGGTTAAGAATTTTATGACGTTCTCTTATGGCTGAGTTGCGCATGGTGAACCCTTTTAACGCCTCAACAGAAATATCGGCTAGGTTCTGGTACGATTGTTTCTCAATTACTGCTAATTCCGCATCGCTTTTTTCAGGGAATGCCAATCGTAAATTGCTTCGGGTAACCCTTACACGGTATTTTAAAACATTGTGCAGGAGTTTAGCCATAAGATTACTGTAGCCGTAGATTAAGCCCCATGGAATTATGGCTACAATGACTATTGAGATGAGGAATAGTATGAAGTAAAAAACGGTTATCAAAACTCAATCAGTTTACTATGTCAAAGTTAGCTATTACCAGAAAAACTTGATAGCATATTCCGAATCATTGTTTAACATATCGGTAGCAACAATTTTAAGGCTATGCCATTGACCTTTTTTAATCCTTTGGGGATTAAGATTATGCGAAAGTATACCGGTTTTTGGATCCCACTCAAATAACACCCAGTTACCATCAATATAGCCATTATACGTTTTGATCCCCGTATTGTCTATTAGCTTAAAGTTTATGTTGTTTTGACTGGTGATTTTTGCACTAGGCATTAAGTTTTGGGCGATAATTGACGGAGGAATTGTATCAACCAGAACGGTATATTTCCCAAAGCAATTGCAGGTTGCCTTTAGGCTACCATTAATAAGTTCGCTTCCAACGTATTCAAATCCTTTCCCGTTTAATTTTGCAATGTAGTGTTTACTCAAAATGTTTTCAGGTATTTTGCTGGCTTTGTATTCCAATGTGAACTTTTTGAAGAGCTTTGTTTTTGGATTATGAATAGTGACTGTTGGGTATGGTAGATTATCGGACTGGTTCTCTTCCATTTGGAATAGTATATCGTGGAATAGAGCATATTCGGGCAACCTAACCATGTAACTATCGGTTTTGTATGTATTTTCAGCATTCCATCTGAAAAGAGGAAGGGAAGGTACGCTTGTAGCGTTTACCTTATTTTCCACGCCTAATATCTTGAATATTAGTTTGCTACTGTTTCCTGAATGATCCCAAACCGTAACATCAATAGTGTAAGAACTATCTTTAGCTATATCAATAATACCATGGTTGATAACATGATTGATGCCCGAAAACCTGTTGTTAGGATCGGTCCATAGCCGAATTGCTTTATAGCCATTCCATCCATTATCGGTAATACCATTAAAACCATTTGCATACCGGGTTTCCAGAAAAGAGAATCGGTCAACACGGAAGGTAAAAGTTTTATTACCATTTATTCTCACTTCGGCTTTCTTGATACCGGCTCTCAGGCTGTTTGAATTTACAATATCGTAGTAATCGAGTGCTAGGCCAACTTTACCCGATGCTTTAATTGGCAATGGAACAATAAAATCGCTCCCCTTTTTTACGGCTTCATAGGCTTTATAGGTTAAGCTGTCGAGCAGGTATCTTAAGCTGTCAATTTCAAAAACAAGCAAACGGTTAATGGTTGGTGGATTGTAATCGGTTTGCCTCCATTCATTAAAAAACTCAAACGGATCTAAAATATGCTGCGAGGTGGTTTCACGAATCTCGAAGTGCAGGTGTGGCCCCCCGGAACTACCACTGTTGCCCGATAGCCCAATAATATCGCCCTTATTCACATTTAGTTCTCCTGGGTTAGGGAAGAGCTCAATCTCGAACGACTGTTTTTGGTATTGGGCATTCTCAACATACTCTGCAATTTTACCCACAAACCTATCGAGGTGAGCATATACCGATGTTTTGCCATTGGGGTGATCGATGTATATTACTTTACCAAAACCAACAGGGCTTACCTTGATTCGTGAAACAAAACCTTTTTCAATGGCAAAAACGCTATAACCTACCTGCCCCATGGTACGAAGATCGACCCCTGAGTGGAAATGATCCGATCGAACTTCACCAAATGTGCCCGAAAAGGCGGATGGCATTTCGAGTGGTAACTTAAACGGTTGTGTTTGAGCAATTGTAACACTTGAAAGAAATAGCAAACCTGCAAAGCGGAAAAGCCTCATTGTTATTATCTTTTTATGCCCAAATATATAAAAGCCTACCTTCAGTGGTGCTTAAAATTGAAATGAACCGATAGAAATATTTTAGTTTTGAGCGTAAGCATTTCATTATTAGATTTATGGAAAACCCCACTCTGCTGAGTTTAAAAATTGTTTAAAGATTTGTTTTTTGAAGTAGGTTTAATTAACTTTGTAAAACTTTATCTGGGATATGAACGATTCTTCGAGCCATATAATCGACAACATTAAACAAAAGGTTCAAACTCTTGTTTTTATGTATGAAAGAGAAAAACAGGAGAACGACCGTTTAAAGGCTCAGGTTGCTCAGCTTGAAGCTAAACTGAAAGCTAAAGAGCAAGCCTGCGCCGAGCTTGAAGAACGATATTCCCGGTTAAAGATAGCCAAGGCGCTGAAGGCAAGCGATGCCGATGTGCACGAGGCAAAGATTAAGGTGAACCGGATTGTGCGGGAAATTGACAGGTGTATTGCTCTACTTAATAAATAGAACCTAGCGCTGCCGAATGGACGAAAAGTTATCAATTAACGTGAATGTGGCCGAACGGTTATATCCCCTCAAAATCGACAGAGACGATGAGGAAAAGATACGTAAGGCTGCTAAATTGATAAACGACAAGGTAATGCTGTACAAGCAAAGGTATAGCGACAAGGACGTACAGGATTATTTGGCTATGGCAGCACTACAGTTCGTTATAAAGCTGATAGAGTGCGAGGATAAAACTGACACCTCGGAGTTTATGAGCGAGTTGAAAGATCTGGACGAGTGGCTGGGTTCTTTCATTGGTAAGCAAAACATGAGTTCTTTCAAATAGCATTGCCCGCATTATCGCCTTAACGTTTTTGCGAAACTCAACACTACAAAAATTGGAGAAGGACTTTCTCCGCACAAGACAGGCCTGTTTACCGCTTGTTCGGGATCTCCTCCGGGAGACGCTGGTAGTCTGAATCGGATGGCCTCTCCACCCATGTTTAGCTGGGGTTTCTACATAAAATTAAGGCATAATGCGGGTTTTTTATATATATAATTCTTAAAAATTCATTTAGTATGGTGTTAACAATAATAATAGCAGTTTCGGCTTTTTCCCTAGGGGGATTACTGTCGTACTTTAGCTGGAATAAGCTTTTGGCCAGCAAGCGCAATAAGATTATTCAGGAGGCCGAAGCCGAGGCCGAAGTTATCCGTAAGGAGAAGATTTTGCAGGCAAAGGAAAAGTTCTTACAGCTTAAAACTGAACACGATAAGGTAATTTCGGAAAAAAACAACCGGATTGCTCAAGCTGAAACCAAAATCAAGCAGCGCGAACTGCAGTTATCGCAAAAGTTTGAGGAGCTTCAGCGTAAGCAGAAGGAGGTTGATGTTATTCGCGAAAACCTCTCGAGCCAAATGGAGCTGGTTGAAAAACGTGGCGAGGAGCTTGAGCGTATGCATAAGGATCAAATTGAGCGCCTTGAAGCAATTTCGGGCCTTTCGGCCGAGGAGGCCAAAGCTCAGCTTATTGAGTCGCTTAAAGCCAAGGCTCGCACCCAGGCCATGTCGTACATCAACGAGATTGTTGATGAGGCCAAAATGACTGCCACCAAGGAGGCAAAACGAATTGTGGTACAAAGCATTCAGCGCGTTGCAACCGAAACGGCCATTGAGAACTCAGTTACTGTGTTCAATATCGATTCCGATGAAATCAAGGGTCGCATCATTGGCCGCGAAGGCCGTAACATTAGAGCCCTGGAGGCTGCTACCGGTGTGGAAATCATTGTGGACGATACCCCTGAAGCAATCATCCTTTCAGCTTTCGACCCTGTGCGTCGTGAAATTGCCCGACTTGCCCTTCATCAGCTGGTAACCGACGGCCGCATCCATCCCGCGCGTATCGAGGAGGTAGTGCAAAAGGTTCAAAAACAGGTTGAGGAGGAAATTATTGAGGTGGGCAAACGCACCGCTATCGATTTGGGTATCCATGGCTTACATCCTGAGCTCATCCGCCTGGTTGGTAAAATGAAGTATCGCTCATCCTATGGGCAAAACCTGCTCCAGCACTCGCGTGAGGTTGCAAATCTTTGTGCAATTATGGCTTCAGAGCTTGGGCTTAACCCCAAGGTTGCCAAGCGTGCTGGCTTACTGCACGATATAGGCAAGGTACCCGATGATGAACCCGAACTACCACACGCAATTCTTGGTATGAAACTCGCCGAGAAGTACAAGGAGAAACCCGAGGTTTGTAATGCTATTGGCTCGCACCACGATGAGGTGGAGATGACCACCCTCATTGCTCCTATTGTTCAGGTTTGCGACGCCATTTCAGGTGCACGCCCAGGTGCACGTCGCGAGGTTGTTGAATCGTATATTAAGCGACTTAAGGAGATGGAAGACCTTGCGCTTTCATACCCCGGAGTGCTTAAAACATATGCAATTCAGGCTGGTAGGGAGTTGCGTGTAATTGTTGGTAGCGAAAAGGTGTCGGACGAAGAAGCCAATAAGCTCTCGTTCGAGATTGCCAAAAAGATTCAGGACGAGATGACATATCCAGGTCAGGTTAAAATTACGGTGATTCGCGAAACCCGAGCCATCAGCTACGCTAAGTAGTGTTTAGTGTAAAGTGTGCAGTGTACAGTATTAAATGTGAACCTTTAACTTTTATCCTTTATCCTTTATCCTTTATCCTTGAACTTTGAACCTTTAACCTT
>JAGPEQ010000031.1 GCA_018056955.1 Bacteroidales bacterium
AAACGGCACTCAGAAGCATTGAACTCAATGAGTTTTCGAGAAGATACCTCGATGGCTTCAACCTTAACTATGGTATCCTTTACCTCAACCCCATATGCACCAATGTTCTGTATGGGCGATGCGCCAATTAACCCAGGTATATGGGATAGGTTTTCAATTCCACCAAGATTGTTCTCTGCAGCAAATTCAACAAATTTATCCCACACAACACCTGCACCAACCCTAAATACGTAGTATTGTTCGTCGTCGGTTTGGAGTTGAACTCCTTGAATAGCCGGATTAATTACTACGCCCTCAATATTCCTTGTAAATAAAATGTTACTACCTCCTCCTAGAACAAAGATTGGCAACTTATTATACGAAGCAAAATTTATGGCATATAGAATCTTTTCAACGGTGTTTGCCCTGGCGTAGTAACTTGCCTTTACATCTATTCCAAAGGTGTTGTAAGGTTTAAGCGATATATCTTTCTTAATAACAAACATTTGGCTTTTAGTTTGCGATAACAAATATAACTTTTTTATGTAAAATCGTAAATTTTTATAGCTTTACTAATACTAAACCTTCAAAGCCATTCATTTGTTATTAAGTAAACTTCACTTATGCGAATCCAAATATTTAGCACATCATATATAGTAACCGACCAGCGGTTACAACGCGTTGCCAATTCACTAGCAGCTTATGGATACTCAGTTAAGGTATTCTGCCGCAAGCATAAAAACTTGAGCTATGAAAACAATAAATTCAACGTCAAATACATAAACCCTCTCTTTGAAAAGGGGCCTCTTTTTTATTTCTTTTACAACCTAAGAATTTTTTTACGAATACTTTTTTCGCGCTCTGACATTATTTACTCAAACGATCTTGATACCTTGCCGGGATGCGCATTAGGCTCAATAGTAAGGTGTAAAAAGTTGATTTATGATAGTCACGAACTTTTTACCGAAGTGCCAGAGCTCATTGGAAGACCTATCACAAAATTCCTCTGGCATATTCAGGAAAAAATCTTTGTTAAACGTGCAAAGGCAGTAATTACAGTTTCAGAGGGTGTAGCTAATGAGCTAAAGAAAAGGTACAACCTGAAAAACATTGAGGTAATCAGGAATGTTCCCATACGAACTTCCACGGAAGTTTTCAAAGATAAACAACCAACAATTATATATCAAGGTGCCCTGAATATGGGAAGAGGTATTGAACTGGCCATTGAAATGATGAAACAGTTACCTTGCTACAAGCTGCTCATTGTTGGTAAAGGAGATATTGAAATAAAACTGCGCCGGCAGATGCTTGAAAGTGATCTTTCTGGCAGGGTTCAGTTTTTAGGGCAACTAACACCAGAAAATTTAAGGCTTGTTACCCCTACTGCATGGTTAGGTCTATCGCTCGAGGAGGATATGGGACTGAACTACAGGTACGCTTTGCCCAATAAACTATTTGATTATTTAGCTGCACATGTGCCAGTGCTTGTAAGTGATTTACCTGAAATGAAAAGGGTAGTTGAGGAATATGGGATTGGCATTGTTGCTCAAAGCCGGAAACCAATAGACCTTGCCAACCAGATTGCCGACTTTTTTGAGGATAAGGAGGGCTATGAAAATACTCTGAAAAATGTAAAGAAAGCGGCAGAAAAACTATGCTGGCAGAACGAGGAACCCAGGTTGCTCAACCTGATTAACTCGTTAAAAAAGGGTTAGTACTTGTTGAACGATACTATTTCGTTAAAGTCCTTACGCCGTTTCTGGCGAACTTCGTCACTTGCAGGGTATCCAAGGGTAATAATTAGGGGAACCCTACGCGACTTAGGAATATCCAGCAACTTTTTCACAGCGGGCTCATCAAACCAACCCAGCATGCAGCTACCAAGTCCCTCTGCCTTGGCAGCAAGACAAATATGCTCAGCAGCAATTCCAATATCAATGAGAGGGAATGTTTTGCCCTTTACTAAACTCCCGAAGTTAGAATTTAGATTAGCGGGTTCCATCACAATAACGATGTGAACGGGAGCCTGTTTGGTAAAGTGGTTGATGCCCAATACTCTGCTTGCAGCAGCATCGGCAAGTTTATTTTTTAGTTCTGGTTCATCAACTACAATAAAATGCCAGGGTTGGGCATTACATGCCGATGGTGCCAAACGGGCTGCCTCAATAATTCGAAGAATTACTTCCCTACCAACAGGACGTGTATCGTAAGCCCTATCGCTCTGCCGGTTTTGAACAAGGTTGTAAAAGTAATCGCTATGGTTTGTAAACATCTGCTATTTGCTTTAAAACTTCGGACTCTACAGTTACTTTGCCCTTGGCAGTTAAAGCAAGCTGAACCATGGCTTTAGCCACATCGCCTGCATCAATGCCTCGGTATCGCCTTAATGGGCCTACAAATATAAACCTAAACGCTCGAAATAACCAAATCCCTATACTCTCACCTAGTCTATATTCATTCCGCTTACCAAGTAGGATTGATGGACGAACAATAGCAACCAGCTCAAAATCGAACTTTTTGAGTTCCTCCTCCATTTGTCCCTTTGTCCGCAGGTAAAAGTTACGTGAACTTTGATTTGCACCTATGGATGAAATAGCAACAATTCGTTTAACTCCTGCCTGGGAAGCTTTGTGAACAATTTCAATAACCATATCGAGATCTACAGCTTTAAATGCCTCTTTGCTCCCAGCCTTCTTCATGGTAGTTCCCAAGCATATGAAAACATCATAAGTATCAGGCTCAATTGAGATATTCGCTCCAAACTCAACAAATCTGACCTTTTGGAATGGATTTGATTGGTTTAAATTCCTTCGGTAGGCAACTATCTCATGATAATTTCTATTCTCATCGAGCACACGGAGCAGGTTATAACCAACTAGACCAGTGCTTCCAAATACAGCGGCTTTTCGTTCCATAACAGTTTTTTAAAAAGTAACAAACAAACCACTAAAAGGTTATTCTGTATTGGGGTATAACCATTATTCCAAGCTGATAGACCCACTGCGATTCGCCTGTGCGTGTATTAAACCTATCGCCATAGATATTCTTATTGTTAAACAAATTTGTAACCTCAATTGCCCATTCCTGGGTAAATCCTAACTTGTTCAACTTGTACCTAATAGTCAAGTCGGTTTTAAAATAATCGCGAAGCTGTAATTCATAAGCCTTACTTGTATCCCATTCCCTGGAATACCTGTTCTCAGTAGGGTTGTAAACAGCTGACCAAGGAGTGGCTCGCTTTCCACCACTGTATGACACCTTGGCATCAAAACTAAAAGTCTTCTTTGACTTTTTGCTATTGGACAGATTAAACTCCTTACCAAATAGAGCATTTGTAATGTAGTGGTGGTTAAATGCAGTGCTGTGGGTAATACCATCGCTACCCTGATACTGTGAATTAAAAAGTGATGCAGTTAATAGGTAATAGTAGCCCTTGTTTAGGAAACGCTCCAATGTTAACTCAACACCATAGTTTTGTCCATTGCCACCGTTCTTAACGTAGTCCGGTAACTCCAGAACAAAACTTGCACCCTGGTTTAACAGCGAGTAAGAATTAGATTCAGCTGCATCTACAGCAGCATCAAAAATATACTGGTAGTAAACCTCCGCTTTAAGCCGGGTATGCGAGGCTAGTAACCAATCGTAACCCGCAACAAAATGGTGGCTACGAACAAAGCCCAAATCCTTGTTTGGCTGGATATAAGAGTCGTCGCTAAGTCGTACACGCCCAAGCACAATGGATAACGACACAACCTGACTATGTAACCCATACCCTAGATTAATTGAACTATTGGAAGATATTGCCCACTTAATGGCAATGCGAGGCTCAACAGACCATTCCCTGTTCAGGAAAAAGTAAATGGCATGTAAACCGGTATTGAACGTAAGCGTATTGGTTGGACGATACTGCCAATTAATATAAGGCTGTGTTAACAATGCATCACCCTCATCATTCCTTAGAATAAGGAATGCGTTATCGTTCTTTTTAAAAACGCTATCATAATAGTTAAATGCTAGCAGCTTGGCTATTACACCTATTTTTATTTGGCTTTTAGTTGAGAACCGTTTATTAAATGACAGGTTTCCTGATATTGTGCTCTCAATAAAGTTATTGCGGTAGTATGGAAATTTTTGTAATAAATCGGTTGAAAGCGAGTCCATTACCGTTTTAAACTGGTGAGCGCTAACAGCAACCGAAAGTTTTGTGTAAGTACTCTGATTTACCATGAATGAATGGTTTAACCCCACAACACCCATACTGGAACCATTAGTAAGGTCAAACCCTTCGCCACCATAAAAATCGATTTTATCTTTAAGGGTATCCCTACGGCTATCCCAAATTTCAATATCGCTTAATCCGCCTAATCCAAACAAGGAGATATTTCCAAGCTTAGTTCGAGGTAAATTTATTTTAAAAGATATGTCCTGGTAATAAGGCACACCCACTGTTCCCAGATCCATTCCAAGCTTATCAAAAACACCTAGGGTTGAGTACCTGTAATTAACAATGAACGAGGAACCATTACTTTTAGCAATCGGCCCCTCAGCTCCAAACTCAAAACCATTAAAGCCTATTTGACCCAAAAACTCATATTTTTCGTTGTTTCCGCTACGCATTTTCAAGTCAAATGCACCCGAGATGGCATTACCATACTCTGCCGAAAATGCCCCTGAAATAAAGTCGGAGTTTTCCAAAAGGTTACTGTTAAGCATACAAACAGGCCCACCTGTGGTTCCGGTTGCTCCCCAATGATTTGGGTTGGGAATATCAACACCCTCTAAGCGCCAAAGTAAACCCATTGGGCTATTTCCACGAATAATAATATCGTTCCGGGAATCGTCAACACCCATAACACCTGCATAGTTTGCAGCCATTCTGGCAACATCGTTTCGACTACCAGCATAACGCTCGGTTTCCTCAACAGTAAAGGTTCTTGCGCTTACTGTGGCAAGTTTATTCATTGGAGTTGATTTATCGGACTTTGCAGTTACAACCACCGCCTCAACATTAACAGCCAACTCCTCCATCTCGATATTTAAAACCAACTCCTTACCAACCTGCAGGTTAAGGTTTGATAGCACAACATCATTATACCCTAAAAAAGAAACTTTTAGGCTCACACGACCAATTTCAACAGATTCGAACTTAAAGCGTCCTTGCTCATCGGTCATAACTCCTCTTAAAGGATCAGAATCTAGTAGAATTACATTTGCACCAGGCAATGTCATTTTGGTGTTCTTATCTATTACAACACCTCTAACTGTTTGTGTTAAGATATTAGTTGAGAAAGCCTCGAAACCAATTAGCACAAAAGTAATTAAAAATAACTTTTTCATCTTTTATTTAGTATTAACATTACGATGCAAAGTTGATATTTGGAATACCCCATTACAAATAAGATAGGATGAACTGGGATAAAACGGGGATGAAACAGAAAGGGTTGACACAAATGTCAACCCCTAATCTTTTATCAATATCGATTTTTAGTACCCTGCCGCTTGCCCATCCTTTCGGGATTCAGAGGCTCCAATATAAACCCCATTTTTTTCATCGAACATAATTGCCTGGTATCCCCCGTAACCATCCAAGCTAAACCCAATTCTGTGTCCCTTGGCCAATAATTTTCTAATTTCCTGGTAATCGAACCCGGATTCAAGGTAAACCATTCCTCCATCGGTCATTCGTTCGCCAGTGGGCTCTGAACTGCCCTCGTGCTGTATTCGTGGGGCGTCTCCTGCTTCCTGTAAATTCATTCCAAAGTCTATTAAATTTACAATAATCTGGGCATGCCCTTGGGGTTGCATTCCGCCACCCATCACGCCAAAACTAACCCATGGTTTACCATCCTTGGTAATGAAGCCAGGTATAATGGTATGAAACGGCCTTTTGCCGGGAGCATAAACATTTGGGTGTCCCTCCTCCAAACTGAAAAGTTCTCCCCTATCCTGAAGTACAAAACCTAAACCAGTTGGTGTCATTCCGGAACCCATTCCACGGTAATTACTCTGAATGAGCGAAACCATATTTCCCTCCCTATCGGCAACAGTCAAATAAACTGTATTGCTTGTTTGTAACATGCCCGCATCGTAGGTTCTGGCAGCACGGTTCAAATCGATTAGCTTTGCCCTTTCCCTTGCATACTCTTTTGAAATCAATATTTCATAAGGGATTTTAACAAAATCAGGGTCAGCATAGTATCGAGCCCTATCCTCAAAGGCAAGTTTTTTAGCCTCAATGAACAGATGCATGTATTCTGCGCTGCCAAACCCCATCGATTTTATATCGAACTGTTCCAGTATGTTTAGAATTTGTAGAGTAGCTATACCCTGGCCATTGGGAGGTAATTCCCACACATCGTAACCCCTATACGACGATGACACAGGCTCAACCCACTCCGATTTATGAGTTGCCAAATCCTCGTAACTCAGAAAACCACCATTTCGTTTCATGTATTCATCAATGGCTTTTGCTATTGAGCCTTTGTAAAACTCATCTCGTCCCTTTAGTGCAATCAGTTCATAAGTATTTGCTAGGTAAGGGTTTCGAAATATTTCACCTTTGGAAGGGGCTTTGCCGTTGGGCATAAAAACATCAGCAAAACCCTCGTATTGTTTTAAGCGCACTGCATTGCGCTGCCAGTAGTATGCAATAAGTTCGGAAACCGGAAAACCCTCGCGGGCGTATGAAATGGCAGGAGATAGAATTTTTTGCATAGGCAACCGGCCAAACCTCTTATGTAGCTCAAACCAGCCATCCACACAGCCGGGAACCGATACCGGAAGCGGTCCTAAAGCTGGAATGTGAGCGATTCCATTCTTTTTAAAGTATTCAAGGGTTAGCGACATTGGTGAACGGCCACTGGCATTAAGGCCATAAAGTTTTTTTGTTTTTGCATCCCATACAATGGCAAATAAATCGCCACCAATTCCACTGCCAGTAGGTTCCACCAATCCTAGCATAGCATTGGCTGCAATGGCAGCATCAACAGCAGTGCCCCCCTGCTTCAGAATATCAATGGCAACCTGTGTTGCCAAGGGCTGGCTTGTACAAGCCATACCATTACGGGCTATAACCTCGGAACGTGTTGCAAAGTTTAACCCAGTCATTCTATCCTGAGAAAACAGGGTTAAGGTTATACCCGTGAGCAATAAAATTGAGCTAAGAATTTTTTTTCCCATATCAAAATGATTTAAAAAAGGCCAACCGTTTTTTTTCGATTGGCCTTTAAATATTAGTAACCGAATATTTGCTCCAATGTTACCTTAGTTACAGGCCCATAAAGTTTTTCCAGTTCCTGGAAATTCATGTCGGCCTCTTTGCCTAAAATAATGTAAGTTTTTGGTTTCCCTTTTACGAATTGTTCCTGGAATTTCTTAACATCGTCAAAGGTATAAGTAGGTATTTGTGAATACAGTTTCTTACGAATATCTTCGTTCCAACCCATTTGTTTGGCATTCAGGTAGCTGTAAAGTACTCGCATGTTTCTTATCCGGTTGTTTCGGATATCGGAAATCAAAGCCTCCTTGGAAAGATTGAAGCCTATTGTATTTTCCGGCATAGCGTTGAACAGTTCGTTAAAGGCGTTGAAGGCATCAACTACCTTGTCGTTTTGAGTTGCAATGTAACTCATGTTTATGAAGTAATCGTCAGGTCTTGAGGGAATGGTGTACCTTGAGCGGGCCGTGTAGGCTAGGCCACGCTTTTCGCGCATTTCTTGGAAAACAATGGCATTCATGCCTCCACCAAAATACTCGTTGTACAAAGTAATAATGGGATAAAGGTTATCGTCGTACTTTTGACCCCTGCTTAAAGTTTGTAGGTACGATTGCTTTGCATCGTAATGGGCAAAAAGCACTCTATCGGAGGTTGTTTCAAGGGGTTCAAATCTTTTATTTTCCGGTGTTGGAATGAATTTTTTGGGTAAACGGTGCTCCTTGCCAAGCATAACCTTTAAATCTTTCGATGCTAATGGGCCATAATAAAGCACTGTATGGCGGTAGGAACTTAAACTCTTAATTACACCAATTAGGTCGTTGGCTTTTAGCTCATTAAGTTCTTTTTCGCTCAGTATAAATTTTTGGGGATTGTTATCTCCATAGGTAGCGTAGCTAACTAATGCACTAAATACTGCCGATTGGTTACGTTTAGCATCGTTACGGGCTTTTATCTGGTTGGCAATATAAGCCTTTAGGGCTGACTCGTCGGGTTGACAATCGTTAAGTAGTGATTCCATTAGGTTTAAGGCCTTGGCGGCATTTTCGCTTAAACCAGAAAGAGTAATGTAAGTATCTTCATCGTTAACATTAATGTTGAAGGTGCATGCCAAACGATAAAACTCCTGGCTAACCTCCTCCGCACTCAACTTTGAGGTTCCCAGGAGCTGTATGTAATCAGCTGCATGGGTCAGTGCCGGATTACTTAAACTACCAAACGGATAGTAGTAAACCAGGTTAAATGTCCCATTCTCAGTGTTCTGTTTGTAAAGGACTTCGATATTTTTATTAATCTTAATTTTGGTAAAATCCTTATTATAGTCAATAAACACTGGTTCAACAGGTGTTACCTTAGTTTCCTTTACTTTCTTTAGAAAATCGGATTCAACATCGCGGTTAATATGAATTGGAGTAATTGGAGGCTTAGCAACCTTTGCCACATCCTGGGGTTTACCCTGACGCTTATAAACCACAACATAGTTATTCCCTAGGTAATCGTTGGCAAATTTTACAACATCATCCTTGCTAATTTTTTGTAACCGTTCAATGCTATTAACAACATTTTCCCATTCAATACCATTAAGGAAAGCATTCATCATCAACCGGGCACGGCTCGATGCTGATTCAAGAGCGTTCATCCTGTTCAACTTATAGTTGTTGATTGCTGCCTCAAGCATCCAGTCAGGAAATTCTCCCTTTTTTAATAACTCAACCTGCTTTAATAGTAGATCCTTTACCTCTTCCAGTGACTGTCCCTTCTTATTTCGGCCACCAAGCTGTAGAATTGAATAATCAGTCATCACTCTTGCTGATGCATAAGCCCTAAGTGCAAGCTGTTTTTTATTGATATTTAAATCGATAAGGCCCGCTTTAGTGTTATAAAGAATGGAGTTAATAAGCGATAGCATATCGGCATCGGCCGAGGTTGCGCCGGCAAAACGGAATCCAATGGATACGTTCTCAGCCTCCAAGCCAACAACCTCATATTCCTTGGGTTGAATAATTGGCTCCTCAGGAACAATACTAAACTCAGGCAAGGGTTTTGCCTTAAGGGTTCCAAAGTACTTATCCACTACCTTTATTGCCTCGTCGGGGTTAAAATCGCCGGCAAGGATAACTGCCATGTTATTGGGAACATAATACTTGTCAAAGAACTCACGGATATTTTTCATTGAGGGATTCTTGAGGTGCTCAGCCTCACCAAGGGTAGTTTGCTGCCCATAGGGGTGATTGGGGAATAGACCACGCAACAGAGCCTCACCAACTTTACGGGCATCGTTGGTTAACGACATGTTTTTTTCCTCGTAAACAGTTTCAAGTTCAGTGTGGAAAAGCCTGAGCACCGGATGGCTGAAACGGTTAGCCTGAATCATTGCCCAATTTTCAAGCTGATTGCTTGGGATATTCTCAATATAAATGGTGTAGTCGTTTGATGTTGCAGCATTTGTCCCCCTTGAGCCAATGGCACTCATAAGCTTGTCGTACTCATTTGGAATGGCAAGCTTTGATGCTTCAAAGGAGATACTATCAATTTTATGGTAAATCGCAGCACGCTTGAGCGAATCGGTCTCGTTACGGTAAACCTCAAACAATTGCTCAATGGTATTGATCATCTCTTTCTCTTTTTCCCAGTTGAGCGTACCAAAATCGGGAGTTCCCTTGAACATCATATGCTCAAAGCAATGAGCTAAACCTGTGGTTTCCTTGGGATCGTTCTTACTCCCCACTCTAACGGCAACGAATGTTTGGATGCGGGGCTCATCCTTGGTTACTGACATTAACACCTTTAACCCGTTATCAAGGGTATAAATTCTTACACCCATTGGGTCGTTTGGAACAGTTTCGTACTTATACTGCTGTGCAAGGGCGTTAGCAGTAAAAACCGTAACTGCAAAGAGCAGTAACTGAATTTTTTTCAGTATTTGTTTCATAACTTTTGTTGATTTAGGTTTTGATTTTGACTAATAATAAAATTCAAAGCTTAACACCCCTGTTTTTTAAACTTAGAAATTGTATTTTTATCAAAAAAGATATATGTTTATCAAAAAAATTTAAGTCCCATGAAACGTAAGCTAAAGATAAGGCAGAAAATTTTACTCTACATCCTAACGGTAACTGCAATTCTTTACGTTGCCTCCGTAGGTTACATCCTTTGGCAGTCGAGGGCAAATATTTATAGCGATGCCATTGAAAAAACCCAACTAACCGCAAAAGTATCGGCAAAAGAGGTAGGAGCAATATTTGAAAAGGAGTTATCGCTTGTCAGAACCCTTTCTCAGGCCTTTACAGTGTATAAAAATATGCCACATGAACAGTGGAAAAAGCTTTTTCTTGACATGTACATCCCTGTTTTAAGGGAAAACCCTGAAATTTACTCAATATGGGATAGCTGGGAGTACAAATCGTTTGTGCCGGGTTACGATAAGGATTACGGAAGGTTTGTTATCACCACTTGGCGTGAAGGAAACGAGATAAAATGGCTATACGATGAGCGTAGCATAAATGGCGATCCTCCTATTTATGGTAAATACAAAAAGCTGGGGCAGGAAGCAATTTGGGAACCCTACGTTGACCAGGTTACTAAGGGAAAAGCCGATATTAAACTGATGATTACCTACTACTCCCCCATTTACATCAACAACGTTTTCAGCGGGATAGTTGCCAGTGATGTTAGCCTGGAAAGTCTCCAGGAGATGGTATCGAAAATTAAGCCGGTAAAAGGAAGCTTTGCTTACCTAATTTCAAACGAAGGAATAATTGCCGCACATCCCAGCAAGGACTTTATCAATAAAAAAATTGATGAAGCATTCAAAATTGATAACGAAAAAGAAAAGATTGCAGAAAGAATAGCCAAGGGCGAAGAATTCTACTACACAAAAACCGACGAAACAGGCAAACAACTACTTATTTGCCATTCACCAATAATTGCTGGCAAAACAAAAACTCCATGGTCATTAGCCCTATCGGTACCTGTTGATGTAATAATGGCGAATGCCAAGGAAACCCTTTACGTTTCGCTATTTGTTAGCATTGCAGGCTTACTTGTAATGGTGCTGGTATTGCTTTTTGTGTCCGACAACCTAACTAAACCCATAAAGCGAATTACCGATATCCTGAAACGAATGGCCAGGGGCGAAGTATCGGATGAGCTAAAGGTTGACCTCAATACTGGTGATGAAATTGAAGAGATGGCGTTAGCGCTTAACACCACAATTGATGGTATTGGTCATAAAACAACCTTTGCCAACGAGATAGGTAAAGGAAACTACACAACCTACCTAGAGCTACTCAGCGATAAGGATGTGCTTGGAAAATCGTTAATACACATGCGCGACAGCCTTAAAAAGGCAGCTGAGGATGAAGAGAAGCGTAAGGTTGACGATCAAAAACGATCCTGGGCAAATGAGGGTTACGCAAAATTTGGTGAGATACTCCGCCAAAATAACAACGACCTGCAAAAACTTTGCGATAGCGTAATTGCCGCATTGGTAAAGTATGTTGGAGCTAACCAGGGGGGAATTTTCCTTTGGAACGATGAGGACAAAACCAACCAATACTTTGAGCTGGTTTCAGCTTTTGCATGGGATAGGAAAAAGTATTTAACCAAACAAATTGAGAAAGGCGAAGGGCTTGTTGGCGCCTGCGCCATGGAAAAGGAAACCATCTTCATGACAGATGTACCTGACGATTACGTTAACATCACATCAGGTTTGGGCGACGCAAATCCCCGATGCGTGATTCTTGTACCCCTTAAACATGAAGATGAAGTTCTAGGCGTGATTGAAATGGCCTCGTTCAAGGTGCTAGAAAAGCACGAAATTGAATTTATTGAAAAGATTGCAGAAAGCATTGCCTCAACCATCCTTTCGGTTAAAATAAATGCACGTACTAAGATGTTACTGGAGCAATCGCAAATGCAAGCCGAAGAGATGAAAGCTCAGGAAGAGGAAATGCGCCAGAATATGGAAGAGCTACAGGCCACCCAGGAGGAAGTTGAACGCAAATCGGCTGAAATTGAGGAGTTTATCAAATCAATTCAAAGCTCTGCATACGTTATTGAGTACGACCTTAACGGCAATATTCTGAATGTAAACGATTCCTTTATCCAGTTTGTTGGGGTTCCCCGTGAACAGCTAATTGGTAGCCACCATAGCGATAACCTTGAGCTTTCCGATGTACAAAAGAAGGAGTATGGAACATTCTGGGATAACCTTAAAGCCGGTATTAGCAAAAAGGTTAAATCGACAATTACCTGGAAAGGCAAAACATACCACTTCCTTGAAACCTATATCCCTGTAAAGGATAGCGAAGGAAGGGTTTACAAGATTATGAAACTTGCCTTTGAGGATGGTGAGTTCAAGTAGAAAAAAAAGCGGCCACAAAGGCCGCTTTTTTTTATAAGCCTATTAGCTTCATAATTGGATCGTCGCCACCAAACAACAGCTTTTCAGGGTTCTCAATCATCCGCTTGATATCCATCAGGAATGCTGCTGAATCCTTACCATCAATAATTCTATGGTCATACGATAGGGCAACATACATAATAGGCCTAATTTCCACTTTGCCGTTTACGGCTACCGGCCTATCAACAATGTTATGCATGCCCAGTATTGCCGATTGTGGGTAGTTAAGAATGGGCGTGGAAAGCATTGACCCAAAAATACCACCATTGGTAATGGTAAATGTTCCTCCATTAAGCTCATCGAGGGTAATTCGCCCTTCCCTTGCCTTGGTGGCAAGCCTGAGAATTTCTTTTTCAATTTCAGCAAAACTCATGGTTTGTGCATTACGAAGCACAGGAACCATTAGCCCCTTAGGGGTTTGAACTGCAATCCCCATGTCAATGTAACTTGGGGTTACTATATCTTCGCCATCAATCATAGAGTTGGTCATGGGGTGTAACCTCAGCGCTTCAACTGCAGCCCGCACAAAGAACGACATCAACCCTAACTTAACACCAAACTTTTGCTGAAAATCGGTTTGGTACCTTGCTCTAATCTCCTGCACACGGCTCATATCAACCTCGTTAAAGGTTGTAAGCATTGCCGTGGTGTTTTTAGCGGTTACCAAACGCTCGCTAACCTTTTTCCTAAGCTGCGACATTCTAATGCGCTCCTCGGAACGTACCAAGGTTGGTGCTTCATTGCGCTTGTCAGAGGTAACTACAAGGTTATTTAATGTATCCTTAACCATTTGTACATCACCAGCCGTTATCCTCCTGAGGCCATTAAGAACATCATCAATATTCATATTATACTCATGCATGAGTTCTCGTGCCAGCGGAGTAACCTTTACTTTATCAGTAATCTTATCTTCATGTGTAGGAAAATCTGTTTTTCCCTCGGTTGTTACTTTAGGCTTTTCAACTAATTCTACTTTTGGTTGACTCTTACTGTTGGCAGTGGGCATGGCTTTGGGAGATTTCCCTGCAAAGGATGTATCTATTCTGCAGCAAACCTCATTAACCTTTATCATGCCAACCGAAACAGCTAGGGCGATTTTTCCTGCTTCTGGAGCAATGATTGGTAGTGTTGCTTTCTCCGATTCAACTTCGGCTATTTCCTGATCTTTTTCAACAATATCACCATCGGATACAAGCCAGCGCGTGAGTTCAACCTCCGATATCGACTCGCCGGGCGAGGGAATTCTTACATCTACGATCATAAATGCAATATTTTATAGTTAACTACTTTCTTTCGAAATATTCGTACTGATTGAGCCTATTGAATCGACGCGACCCTTCCTCGCACTGCAAACCGCAATACTTGTTCTTTAGCTCACAGGTGCAGGGTCTAAATACCTTAGTGATTATCTCCTTTTGCTCCAGGTTATGAATCTTACTTAAACCAACAGCAGGACTTCCGCTTGGCGCCCTTGAGATAACCTCAAGAGGTACACCAGTTATCCTATCCTTTACAAAGTTCCATGCCCCCATATTTTGGGGCTCTTCCTGAACCCAGAGCCATTTCTTTGCGTTTGGATATCTATCGAGTATTTTTTCAACTTGACGAGATGGGAAAGGATATAGCTGCTCAATCCGAACCAATGCAATATCATTTACATCAAGTTCTTCCTTACGCTGCAGTAGATCATAGTAAATTTTCCCACTGCAGAATACAACTCGCGATACAGCTTTTTCGTCAACATTACTGTCGTCAATCACTTCTAGGAAACTGCCACTCTCGAGTTCCTGAAGGGTTGAAATATTTTTAGGGTGACGAAGTATACTTTTGGGTGTGAATACAACCAATGGGGTTCTGAAATCGCGCTTTAGCTGCCTCCGTAATACATGGAAAAAGTTGGCAGGTGTTGTAGCATTTACAATTTGCATGTTGTTGCGCGCAGAAAGTGTAAGAAACCGCTCTATTCGAGCGCTGGAATGCTCAGGCCCTTGCCCTTCAAAACCATGGGGTAAAAGAAGCACAAGCCCTGATTGCAACCCCCACTTATCTTCGGCTGAACTAATATACTGATCAATAATAACCTGAGCAACATTATGAAAATCGCCGAACTGTGCCTCCCATATGGTTAACCCATTAGGTAAAGCCACAGAATAGCCATACTCAAAACCTAAAACCCCATACTCCGAGAGGAGACTATTGTAAACTGAAAACTTTGCACTAGCATTTGGAATATTTTGAAGCGGGTAATACTTTTCCTCGCTTCCCTGAATTGAGTACACTGAGTGACGATGTGAAAAAGTTCCCCTCTCAGAATCTTGCCCACTTAAGCGCACCGGATGCCCCTCGGCTATAAGCGTCCCGTAAGCTAAAAGTTCAGCCATTGCCCAATCAACCTTTTGCAGGGTATAGTTCTCCCGTCGCTCATCAATTATCTTAACTAACTTTTTAAAAAAATCAATTCCTTTGGGTAACTCAACTAAAGCGTTGGAGACCATATTAAGCATTTCCTTGCTTACACCTGTATCGGGCGATTTTTCGAAATCATTACTGGATGAGTACCTATAACCACTTGATTTTTCAGGAATAAACCTCCCTATCCTGATTTTTGGATTTGCCTGAGCTAACACAAAACGTTCCTCGAGCATGGTATCGTAATCCTTCCTGATGGTAGCGGCATCCTCAACCGATATCACCTTAGTTTCAACCAACTTGGAAGTATAAATATCCCGCACATTGGGATGCTTTGCAATTAAATCGTAAAGTACAGGCTGGGTAAAGCGGGGCTCATCGCCCTCATTGTGCCCATACTTCCGGTAGCCCAGCAAATCAATAAAAACATCGCGGTGAAAGGTTTGACGAAACTCAACAGCTAAACGAATTACGTGCAATAATGCCTCAGGGTCATCGGCATTGACGTGGAAAACGGGCGAAAGGGTTACCTTTGCCACATCGGTTGAGTAGGTACTGCTACGGGCATCAATATAGTTTGTAGTAAAGCCAACCTGGTTATTTAGCACAATATGTATAGTTCCACCAGTGGAGTAACCACTTAGCCGCGACATCTGAATGGTTTCGTATACCACACCCTGGGCAGCAACAGCCGCATCACCATGAATGATTATTGGAATCAAACTATTAACATCGCCCTGGTAGGCATCGTCAATTCGGGCGCGAGCAATACCTTCGGCAACCGGGCCAACAGTTTCAAGGTGCGAAGGGTTTGGAACAAGGTGTAACCTTACCAATTTACCCTTATCGGTTTCAATGGTATTGCTATAGCCTAAGTGGTACTTAACATCGCCAAGGGTTGATTCATCGTCGTATGCCTCACCAATAAACTCGGCAAAAATTTCCTCGTAGGGCTTACGCATTATGTTTGTTATCACATTTAAACGTCCTCTGTGAGCCATACCAATCACAAATTCCTTTACCCCATGCTCAGCACCATGTTCAATGGTAGTATCAAGTGCAGGTATAAGTGCCTCAAGCCCTTCCAGCGAGAATCGCTTTTGTCCAACAAACTTCCTATGTATAAACTGCTCAAATCCTACAGCTGCGGTTAGGTGATAAAGAATATGCTTCTGTTGGTCAGGGCTAAACTGGGTATGGTTTAGGGTTCTCTCTACCCTACTCTGTATCCAATCAACCAGTTTTGGTTCCCGCAAGTACATGTATTCAACACCAATACTACGGCAGTATATCCTGTTTAGCCTTTCAATGATTTCAGAAAGAGTAGCGTTAGGCAAACCTATTAGTTCACCAGCTTTAAATCGGATGTCTAAATCTTTTGTACCTAAACCAAAGTTTTCGATATCAAGGGTTGGAGAGTAGCTACGGCGAGTCCGTACCGGGTTGGTCTTTGTGAACAGGTGCCCCCGCATACGGTATGCTTCAATTAGCTTTATCACCTTGAATTCTGAGTCAGCAATACAATCCTGTGCGCTGTAAGAGCCAGAAATAGCCAGGTCGAAACCCAAAAAGAACTTTTGCCAGCCCTCATCTACTGAATTTGGATTACTCTTCCACGTCCGGTAAAGTTCATCAATAGTCTTAGGATCGATATTACCAAGAATGTTTTCCATACTCAAAAATTTTCAATAACCAACACTAAGCAGATACTAAAGTTCAAAATAAGCCTCAATTTTGAGTAAAAAGATTTGTGCAAAGTCAACCGGTGTAACCAAACAGCTTTTTCTGCTTTATAGTTTTAACCACATACTTGGGCACCATGCTTTCCCATCGCTTATCGTTGCTTTGAATGAGGCTTAAAACCTCATCCGAGGTTATTTTAAGCCACTGCTCATTTACGCCTGTTAGGCTAACAATCAAATCGTTCTGCTTCAGGTAATGGAAAATGTGCATCACATCATCGGGTATTGTAATATCGGTGATGTACCTAATATTGCCAGTGTTTCGGTCAAGTGCAGGATAAATATAGAACTTTGTACGGGCAGGAAACATTTTGCCTACAGCCTCAAGTAAGCCTCCGGGTAAATTTGCATAGTAGGATTTATCGAGCACCTTCACAAAAGTTGGTATACCCATAACTATTCTAAGGTTTTTATGCTTAAACCTTCCAAAGTAATCAACCAATCTATAAAACTCCCTAAAATTTGATATTAAAACGTTTTGCCCCA
The DNA here is from genome assembly GCA_018056955.1 of Bacteroidales bacterium. GTDB lineage: Bacteria > Bacteroidota > Bacteroidia > Bacteroidales > Tenuifilaceae > Tenuifilum > Tenuifilum osseticum. Next base: position 17,234 of record JAGPEQ010000031.1, read on the forward strand.
TCCCATTTAGCAAATCAACCCGATCCAGGAAATCGCGTTCTTTGAGTTCGCCCTCTTCAAGCAGATTATTAAGTGTGATTTCGCAGATCTGGAGGGTGTTATCGGGTTTAAACAATGCATTTTTCTTAAAATGAGCATAAGAAGTCTTTAATATATCGAAGCCCACGTAGGTAATTGGTCTGAAGCGTCCCCTAAGTACCAATGCGTTCTTCTTATATAACATATCGTCGGGCTCCTGAACATTGCCATACCGATCGAAAAAAATCGCAGGGGTCATACCATTCTTTACCAGTTGAACCCCCAAGAGCCTATTGTCCACGTAATCCAGATCAGGCCCACCCATTCGAACCATGGTAATCTCAACCCTATCGGTTGAAAGATTATCCATAAGCGACTGTAGGAATAGAGTTGGGCTTTTAGGGTAGTAAAAACAGGCATAAATAAGGTTTACGCCAAGAGTTCCTAAGGTATACTGCTGCAAAATAGCATCGTTCTCATTCAGGCGAACGTGAACAACCACCTCGTTAGCAGCGCCTTGCTTGGTAAGCTCAAAACGTACTCCAAGCCAACCATGTCCCTGGTTATCCTTTCGGAAGTTAAGCGTTTCCACCGTATTTGCAAAAACAAAGAAACGTTTATCGGGACTTCTTTCAGAGTTAAGCACATCAATTAGCTGTTTGTACTCAGCATCAAGCATTTGCTGTAAGCGTTTTAGGCACACGTACCGTCCGCTATCGCCATCGCTATACAGGTAATCGCTAAACACCTTATCGTATGCGGAGATGGTTTTAGCAATAGTTCCCGATGCCCCACCCGCTTGGAAGAATGCACGTGCCACCTCCTGCCCTCCGCCAATTTCAGCAATCGTACCATAAATTGTTGGATCAAGGTTTATGGCTAAAGCCTTACGCTTGGTGGTAAGTATATCGCGTTCCATGTGATGGTTTTGTATAAAATTACAAAAAAAAAGGTAGTTTGTTCAAACTTTTTGTGGCTAACACATTTTGTACATCAATAAAAAAAAGGCCCTACGAATTGTAGAGCCAAAACCAAATAATTTATGTGATTACTATTCTCCTTTTATCAGTTCAATGCTCCGCTTCACAAACCGGCTTAAGTCCTCACCCTTAAGCATGTTGTTAGCCAGTAATGCCAGATCGATAAGCTGCTTTACCAACTTGTAATTTTTACCAAAGTCCTTTAGGACTGTGCTACGTTCCTCCTCCAGCTTATCGAGCTGTTTTTCGGCATCGGCAAGGGCATCCTTATCGGCTTGGGGTATCTCCTCGTCCTTTTTACCTTTCTGAGCTTTTTCCAGCTCCTCAACCTTAGCCTTAACAGGCTTTATTTTTTCGTTAACCTCGTTGAGCCTTTCGCTAAGCTGCTTGCTTTTAGCCTCAATAATGGATTTAACCAAGGGGTGCGACACGTTAACCACAAGGTTACGGCTATCGGGCATGCTACCATAAAAGCTTGAAGTTGGGCTCATGGCCGACATATCCTTCATGCGGCGCATGAACTCGGACTGGGTGATAACCACCGGATTTGCCCCCTCGCCAAGTTCCTCAAACGATACCCAGTAGTGGTCCTGAGCGGGTAGCGCACCCTCAAAAACTAACCTTAGATCGGCTTGTTCGTCGGCGGGTAAGCTAACCTCCTTTCGGTCCTCCTTAACAATGAGCTTGTCAATCACATCGGAATCGACACGGGCAAATCGGGTATCCTTCAGCTTGGCCTCCAAAGTGTTTATGAAATGAGGATCAAGTTGTCCGTCCATCAGCAGCACATCGTAACCACGAGCCTTTGCCTCCTCAATGTAACTGTGCTGATCGTCCTTGTCGCTGGCATACAGGTAAATAATGGTTTTGTTCTTATCGGTTTGGTTTTCCTTTACCAGCTTTTCATACTCCTCAAAGGTGAAATATTTACCATCAACATTCTTGAGTAAAGCAAACTTCTCGGCACGTTCATAGAACTTTTCGTCGGTAATCATGCCAAATGTGATGAACAGCTTAAGGTCGTCCCATTTCTTCTCAAACTGTTCACGGTCATTCTTGAATATTTCCTGAAGCCTATCGGCAACCTTTTTAGTAATATGCGATGATATTTTCTTTACATTCGAATCGCTTTGCAGGTAGCTACGGGAAACGTTCAATGGAATATCGGGCGAATCGATAACGCCATGAAGCAATGTCAAAAATTCAGGCACAATACCTTCAACCGAATCGGTTACGTAAACCTGATTGCAGTATAGCTGAATTTTATTCTTTTGAATGTCGAAGTTAGTTTTTATTCTTGGGAAGTAAAGAATACCTGTTAGATTGAAAGGGTAATCCACATTCAGGTGAATGTAAAAAAGGGGCTCCTCCTGGGCGGGATATAAATCGCGGTAAAACTTTTGGTAGTCCTCATCCTTCAACTCGGCGGGTTTGCGAGTCCAGAGCGGATTGGTTTCGTTAATTATTCTATCCTTCCCAGTATCAACCTCCTTGCCATCCTTCCATTCCTTTTCGGTTCCAAAGGCTATGGGAATGGGCAGGAACCGACAATACTTGCGAAGCAATTCCTCAATCCTATGATCTTCAAGGAATTCCTTTGAATCGTCGCTTATATGTAAAACAATATCGGTTCCGCGAGCTTCACGGTCAGCGTCTTCAATTTTATACTCAGGTGTACCGTCGCAACTCCAGCGAACTGGTTTGGCGCCATCCTGCCATGAACGGGTAATAATCTCCACCTTATCGCTAACCATGAACGATGAGTAGAATCCAAGCCCGAAATGGCCAATAATACCGTTAGCCTGAGCTTTATACTTTTCCAAAAACTCCTCGGCACCTGAAAAAGCAATTTGATTGATATAACGGTCAATTTCATCGGCGGTCATGCCCACACCACTATCGCTAATTGTGAGTGTTCCCTTTTTCCTATCAACCTTCACCCTGATGGTAAGGTCGCCAAGCTCTCCCTTAAAATCGCCAACCGATGCTAAAGTTTTTAGCTTTTGGGTGGCATCAACGGCGTTGGAAATTAACTCCCTTAAAAATATCTCATGGTCAGAATACAAAAACTTTTTTATTATTGGGAAAATGTTCTCAGTGGTTACGCCAATTTTTCCTGTTTGCATTGTACATCAATATTTTAGGTTAAACATTATCGATACATACCTTACCCAACTTTTCAATTCCAATGCCAACAAGGGCGTTGATAAAGATATCAAAATGAATTTTTGAGTATCAACCTGATAGTCAATATAATGACAAAGCGCAATGGAGTTGACAAGAAAATGTCAATTAGACAAGCGTATGCAATTTTGTCAGATTAAATAGTAACCAATAAGTAGATATGACGCCATGATAATGATTGTTCCAATCCAGATATACAACGCTATTTTAAAATCTTTCTTACGTTGTGCCAGGGCTTGTTTGCTGAATAGCAATGCGATATGGTTGTTTATTCGGAGTAGTGCGCTATCGTCCTTATTGATAACAGCCACAGCACCAAGTTTTTTAACGTAACCACCATACTCCTGTTCGTCCTCATTAGCAAGCATAATAGCATTTACAAAGGGTTTAATCTTTTTGAGCGATTCAAGAATCTCTATACCATTCATCAGGGTTTGATTCTTTTCATCGTAAAATGTATAGCCAATAAGGGCAACATGAGTTATGCGCTTGCTAAGCTTCTCGGTTTTTAAATAGTTAATAAACTCCTCGCCATTTGCAAATTTTTTGATATAAAAAGGCTCAGAGCATTCCAAGCCGTTAAAAAGGATGTCGGACCACTCAATGCTGTAGTCAACAATGTAGATTGCTATTTTCCTTCTTATTTTATCAAGGGTATCCATTCCTGCCATGTGTTGACCACAGTTATTTTGGTTATATATACTAAATCGATGCGGTAAAAGTATTATTCATTTCAATATGAGTAAAGGCTAAACTACATTGTAATACAAATTTATAAAATTTTAAACCGAAGTGCCATGAATTAACAAATTCAACCGGGCTAATTTTAGAGGAATGAGTCGGAATGAGTCGGAATAGATAGAATATTATGGAGTTAGAAGAAGTTAGAGGAAGTTTGAGTCCGTTAACGTGAGCCGTGAACCGTGAAACGCAAGATTTAAGGCGGAATGAATCGGAATGAGTCAGAATGAGTCGGAATAGATAGAATATTATGGAGTTAGAAGAAGTTAGAAGAAGTTAGAAGAAGTTTGAGGAAGTTATAGGAAGTTAGAGGAAGTTAAAGGAAGTTAAAGGAAGTTAAAGGAAGTTAAAGGAAGTTAAATGAAGTCAGAGGAAGTTAGAGGAATAGTAAAAAGTGAACGGCTAAACCAAATTGCCATGAATTAACAAATACAACCGGGCTAATAAAAATGTGAATACAGAAACATTTTTAGAGGAATTTAGTCAATAGAAACACCCCTAAAAAACAATAAATAACTTGTTTCTATTGACTTATCTAAGGAAATTCCAAACTTAAATTTGATAAAAAAAGCCGGGATTACCCGGCTTTAAAAATTAAAGTTATGTTAGTTATACAGGGGTAGATATGAATATCTCTTGGAATATTCTAACATCTGCTCAACATAGCTATCGGGGTATTCCACCAAGGCATCTACCACACTGTCGCCCTGAGTAACCGGGATAATCCGGGGGTTAATAAAACCACCATAGGGTGCAATGTTAAGCTTTGCAAACCTATCGAGAACCTGCTTATGTAAATCGAAATCAACCTTAACGGCGTAGTTCTCAACCAAAGCTTTACCGGCCTCAAAATCGCCAGTTGATTTAATTCGCTGGATTTCTTTAAGAAGCTGCCCAAAAAGTTGACGGAGCTTCTCAAAATCGTTAACCACAAAGTAAACCTTGCCATCGCGCTCTTTTCGCTCAATTACATTATCGGCTTTTCCCTGCTCATAGCACCACTTTGAAATTAACTGACGATTACGCATATGGGCCTGTTCTATGTTCTTACCCAGCTCAACACGGGTAAGCTGAGTCATAAGACCATTTCGTATATAATTAGAATACTGAACCTTAGCCACATCCAGATTGGGAATTAGGCCAAGTTCAACCATTTTGGGGTCCATTATGTAGTAAAGAGCAAACAGATCGGCACGGGCCTCCTCCAACGGCGAACCGTAATTTTTAAGCTCATCGCCTTTAACTCCATCGGCTAGCTGGCCTGATCCGTGGCCAAGGCACTCATGCAAATCGGTATGTAGGCTGCTTGCCAGGTATCCATACTTTTTGTTTAGCTCAACCTCCTGTGCCGACCAGGCAAACTCCTCCAGGAAACCATTTCCCAGAGCCGCCTGATCGTAGGCGTATGTAATGTTATCCATGGTAACCGATTTTGAACCATGAACTTTACGGATCCAATCGGCATTGGGCAAATTAATACCTATAGGGGTTGAAGGGTAACAATCGCCTCCCAGCTGAGCAACGGTAATTACCTTAGCCGTTACTCCCTTTACCTCTTTCTTCTTGAACTGATCATCAATTGGCGAGTGATCCTCAAACCATTGAGCGTTTCCGCTAATTGTTTGAGTGCGGCGGGTTGCCTCATCGTTTCTGAAATTTACAACCGACTCCCAGCTTGCCTTGTAACCTAAGGGATCGCCGTAGTTCTCAATAAATCCATTCACAAAATCAACCCTGGATTGTAAATCGTTAACCCAAAGTACATTGTACTCATCAAACTTTTTAAGGTCGCCGGTTTTGTAGTAATCTATCAGTTTCTCTATCACCTGGCGCTGGTGGTCGTTTTCAGCAACCGTAGCGGCTTTCTCCAGCCAGTAAACAATTCGTTCAATTGCTTTACCATACATACCGCCTAAATGCCAAACCTTTTCAACAATCTTTCCGTTCTCCTTTACCAATTTTGAGTTCAACCCATAGGATATTGGAGTTGAATCGGCAGGGTTTGCCAAGCTGGCATAAAACTTTTCGGCTTCAGCTTGGGTAACTCCCTCATAGTAATTACAGGCAGACTGAGCCACCATATCAACACCAGCTTCCTGGTTAACCCTTTTGGGAGCAACATTAGGGTCAAAAATGATTGGCAAATACTTTTCGATGATTTGAACCTTACCTCCCAACTCCGAAGGAAAGAGTGAATCAGGGGTTTGATTTACAAGCTGTGTAAAGTACCCAGCGCTAAAACCAGGCATAATTTTATCGTTCGAGTAGTGGTGATGGATTCCGTTTGAGAACCAAACCCGTTTCAAATAAACCATAAACTGGTTCCACTGCTCACCATTCCGTTCGCCAGGATACCCTTTATATAATGCCTCCAGTATTGAGCGCACGGCTAGATTGTGCTTATAATTCTGATCCCAAATAATATCGCGCCCACACTTGGCAGCCTCGCTTAAGTAGTAAACCAACACGCGCTGTTGGGGTGTGAGTTTTTCAAACTCAGGAATTTGGTAACGCATTATTCGTATATCGGCAAACTGATCGATTTGCCATTTGAAATCATCGTTCTTTTTTCCTGAGTCGCAACTGGAAATTGCAAATCCGGCAGTTGCAAAACAAATTAAAGTCATTAGCCTTTTCATTTATTTAACGGTTAGTTTGATTGTTTTTAGCTATTATACTAAAGATAATTAGCAAAAAAGTAAACCATAATCATTTTTTGGGTGATGAGTCAGGCTTGTAAAGGAATCCCGGCTCTTTAATGTCAACCGGAGCGTTTACCGGCTTAGGTTTTGATCGACGTGGATTTCGTAAATCCAAATCTCTTACATACACCCATTCAGTACCCTCAAGCTTAAAACCATCGAATGAGCCATCGGGGCCGTAATACTGAAAGTCGCCTGCAAATTCAGGGCTTGAAGGTGAAAGATGATCGAAAACAATGGTTTTGCTATCATCGTTGTATCGTAACACCATGTTTACTCGGGCATTGAATTCAAATACAATCCGCGATAGCCTATACTTACCATCAACATTGAAAACCGGAGAGCCAAAAATTGGAGTACCTTGGCTATCGAAAGTTAGAACATCAATAATCTTTTTTGATGTAAAAAGATTATTGAAATCGTATCCCAACATAACGTAAGCATTTCCGTTAGACGTTGGGAACTGAGCCAATTGATAGTAAAGCGCGGCCATCCATCGTTCAGCAGGTAGCTTTTCGTTTTTTACATCGGTAATACTTTTTCGATCATCCTTAAGCTCAATCAAAGCCACATTTCCATCGGCCTTTTTAACCTGCAATAACCCAAAATATTTTTGGTAACCACCCGGCTGTGGGATATTCCAGGTAAAAATACGAAATCTGCCATCGGGCGATTTTAATTTCCCTATTAGGATTGAATCAAAAGGATAAGTATACGAGCTTTGAACCTCCAAGGTACTCCTGAGCATACCTAAAAATATTGTATTCAACGAATCGCGACGAGAGTAGGAGGTTTCTGCTGAAATACTGTTAAAAACTAACTTTAATGAATCCTCAGTTTTAACAAAATCGAATGCTGGCTGAGAAAAAAGTGAAAGCGGCAAAAAAAACAATCCCAAAAAAACTACACTGCTCATAACAGAAACTTTATTGAATAGCATTTAAACCCTCAACTATCAGATTTGCAACGATTCGGCATTCATCCTCTGTAATTATTAGAGGTGGAGCAATGCGAACTGCTGTATTACAGAACAAAAACCAGTCCAAAATGAATCCATGGTCGAGGCCATACTTAATCAACGCCTGAACCCTGTCAAACGTTCCCAGCTCAACAGCCATCATAAGTCCAGCTCGACGCACCTCCCTAACCTTTGGATGCTTTGCCAAAGCCTCGGCAAGGATTGAGCCTTTATGTTCAACCTGTTCAACAACTTTCTCATGCATCAAAAAGTTGAGCGATGCAATGGCTGCAGCGCACGAAACCGGATGCCCCCCAAAAGTAGTTATATGTCCGAGAATTGGGTTGTGGGTTAATACCCTCATAATTTCTTTTGATGAAATAAAGGCCCCCAATGGCATTCCACCACCAAAGGCTTTTGCCAGTAACAGAATGTCAGGGATAACCTCAAATCTTTGAAAAGCAAACATGCTTCCAGTACGCCCCATTCCAGTCTGTATCTCATCAAATATAAGTAATGCACCCGTTTCACTGCATCGTTGTTTCAACTTACGAAGGTAATCAACGTTAGGTAATCGAATACCTCCTTCGCCCTGTATGGGCTCAATGATCACGCAGGCTGTTCGGGTTGTTATATGATCTAAATCGGCTATACTATTAAAGTTTAATAAACGTACATCGGGGAGTAAGGGGCGGTAGTTTCGCTTCTGCTCCTCGCAACCCATTACGCTTAAAGCGCCATGTGTGCTTCCATGGTATGCATTTTTGAATGCTACAATCTCACTCCTACCGGTAAATCGTTTTGCTAGCTTAAGCGCACCCTCAACGGCCTCGCTACCAGAGTTAACAAGGTAAACCGAATTTAAATTCTCAGGCAGTAACCTGGTAAGCTGAGCGGTGAGCTCAACCTGAGGTTTTTGGATGTACTCCCCGTAAACCATAAGGTGCATGAAATCGGCTGCTTGACTCTGAACAGCTTTAACCACCATGGGGTTTCCATGACCAAGGTTACTTACTGAGATACCGGAAATTAAATCGAAATACTTTTTACCATCTGGCCCAAATAGAAAAACCCCGTCAGCTTTATTTATCTCAAGCATTAGGGGCGATTCCGATGTTTGGGCTAAATGCTCCAGAAAGAGCTGCCTCAACACATTCATTTCGTCCTACTTATTTGCAATTAGATTTAGCTCGTTTATCAATGACTCGCGATACGATTTCCCAATGGGAATGGTTTTACGACCTTCGTTGCTCCGTATCGATATTACGTTATCCTCAATGGTTTCAATTTTACCAACATTAACTATAAAGGAGCGATGAACACGCTTAAACCTCACGCTGGGTAGCTGATTTTCAATAGATTTCATGGTTAAATGAATGGTAAACCGTTCATGGCTGGTCACAATAATCACGTAGTTCTCCATAGCCTCAATCCAAAGGATGTCGCCATACCTAACCCTTACAAGCGAGTTATTTTTCTTGATAAAAATTTCCCTATCATCGTCGAATGGCGAACGTAACTGGTTGTAACGCTCATAGGATCGGGATACTGCTTTAAAAAATCGAGGGAAAGTAATGGGTTTTAAAAGGTAATCGGTTACACTGTAGTCAAATGCCTTTAGGGCATACTTTTCCTTTGACGATATAATAACAACTTGGGGTTTAGCTGAACTGGTCTCGAGAAAATCGATTCCCGACATCTCGGGCATTTCGATATCAAGAAAAACCAAATGAACATCGTCGTTTTGGTTTTGAAGGAAACTAAGTGCCTCAATAGGATTGGAGAAAGAGCGAACCAGATTGATAAAGTCAACCCTTGAAGCATAATCCTCAATTAACCTTCTCGACATCTCATCGTCATCTACAAGTATACAGTTCATAACCAATTGTTTTGCTGTGATTTTTTTACGAATTTACAAAAATTTGATAGAAAAAATTCAGGCTAATGCATTTTAAGTTCATTTAAAAAACGTTTTTCTATCAAACTTGAGCTACGGATTGAAGCCCTTAGCCACTGAAGCATCAGCTCATCCTGTTCATCAGACGATAACCTATAATCAATTTTAGAACTCCGAATCCTGTTTGTTAACTCATAAAGGGTTAAGGCAACTGAAACTGAAATATTGTAGCTCTCAGTGAAGCCAAACATGGGTATTCTAACATACTCATCGGCATTCTTTAGCGCTAAATCCGATAAACCGGTAAGCTCAGTACCAAAAAGCAAAGCGACCTTTCCCTTTGATAAATCGAGTTCACTAATGGTACAATCATTATCGTGCGGAGTAGTAGCAACAATTCTATACCCCTTTTCTCTTAGGGCGTTAATCGCCTCAAGGGTGTTATTCTCAAGTTTGTTGTACCGGTGTAGAGTAAGCCATTTGGAAGCCCCCATATCAACCTCGCTATCAACTGAGAATTTGTTGCTATTTTCAATTATGTGTATGTCCTGAACGCCTAAACAATCGCAAGTTCTAAGGGTAGCGCTTGCATTCTGAGCCTGGTAGATATCTTCAAGAACAACGGTGATGTAGCGTGTTCTATTACTAATGATGCTCCTGAATAGCTGATACCTTCTATCGTAAATAAATTGCGACAGGTAATCAATCAGCCTTTTACGCAGTTCTTTATCGGTGGGGTCAATATTCAGCTTCATTGAACAAAAATAAAAAAGGAGAACCAATGCAGGCTCTCCTTTTTGAAAAAAAGGCAAATAATTAGTTAACTTTTCCGCTAAGTTCGCTACCAGCTTTGAACTTAACAACCTTTTTAGCCTTAATGTTGATGGGCTTTCCGGTTTGAGGGTTGCGGCCAGTTCTAGCATTTCTCTTAGCAACGGAGAAAGAGCCAAAACCTACTAGAGCAACGCGGTCACCTTTCTTAAGAGCGGTACCGGTAGTCTTGATGAAAGCGTCAAGTGCTTTCTTAGCATCAGCCTTGGTAATTTTGGCTTCAGCAGCAATTGCATCGATTAATTGTGCTTTGTTCATAACAAATAGAATTTAGGGTTAATAATAGTTAGTTGACTATCAAAGACAAAATTATTACATTTATTAATAAATGCAAGTTTTTTGAAATTTTTTTTTGCCCCGATAGCCATTTTTGTTGATTTTTAAAAAACATTCTCTTTATATGATGCTAATTTATAGCGTTTTTTTGATACAATGCAAGTAAAAGTATACTTTTTTCAACATTTTTTCAACAAGCTATTTGTCAAAAAGGAAAAAGCAACTATTTTTGCAGCGGAGAAATGGCAGAGTGGTCGAATGCGGCGGTCTTGAAAACCGTTGTCCGTTTACGCGGACCGGGGGTTCGAATCCCTCTTTCTCCGCCAAAAAAAACGAAGGGTAACACCCTTCGTTTTTTATTTTGATACCAACAACCACCCCATAAGCACACCTATCCCCATACTACTCCACGGCGATGAGGTTATTGGGCAACTACCACTGTTACACCCTATATAATAATAGTACAGGTAACCCGCTACTATTCCAATGGCAACGGCAAGAACTGGATAGGTAACCCTTTTCTTTTCCTTGAACCATTGGTAAAAGTGATCCACTTTGGTCTTTAAATTCATATTCATCTATATATATATTTATGTTTATTGCAAAAGTAACAACATTTGCAAAAACTTGTTCTATATGTTTGCATATAGATATAAAGTAATTATTTTTGCAAGCCCAAACGGTTTAATGGAGAGATGCCGGAGCGGTCGAACGGGGCGGTCTCGAAAACCGTTGACCCGGGTAACCGGGTCCGAGGGTTCGAATCCCTCTCTCTCCGCCACAAAGTAGGAATGTTGTGTTCCTACTTTTTTTTATTTATACCGGGCCGAAGGGTTCGAACCGAGAACGGCTCTGCCGTTCGAGCTCACGAGCATTGCGAGTAATCCCTCTCTCTCCGCCACAAAGTAGGAATGTTGTGTTCCTACTTTTTTTTATTTATACCGGGCCGAAGGGTTCGAACCGAGAACGGCTTTGCCGTTCGAGCTCACGAGCATTGCGAGTAATCCCTCTCTCTCCGC
>JAGPEQ010000093.1 GCA_018056955.1 Bacteroidales bacterium
TCGGTGGCCACTGGCATTGTTCTGTTTGAAGCCGTTAGGCAGCGAACCCTATAACCCCTTTTCGTCCAGCACCTTTGCGCATTGTAAGCGTCCGTACTCAATCAGCTCTGCAGCCTTGTAAAATTCAAAAACGGTAGCCGAATTTTTTGATATGGGAACAAGCACATCGGGCGGGGTTACCTTTATTGCATACTGGGTTAACTGCGACTGCATGAGCTGCACCGAACGCATGGCTAAATCGAAGTAGCCAATACTTTTTGGCGATTGCTTAGCTTTTACCTCGCTTTCCTTAGCTGCCGCATTGTGCCCAAAGAATTTATCCCACTTGGCAACAAGTTGCTCAATTTTAGGGTTATCCTTAACCCAGCTGTTTTTGGATTGCTTATTGGTTGGCACAGCCAGATCGTAAGGGATAATGGCATTCAAATCAACAGCCACCAGTAAATCGTTTTTAGTTCGCCTAACATACTCCAGGGGCAATGGCGAAAGCACTCCCCCATCAACAAGTAATGTACCATTGTATGGCAATGGTGTGAAAACGCTTGGGATGGAAATGGATGCGCGAATGGCGGTTTGGAGCTTGCCAGAATTAAAAACAATAAGTTGATTACTTAAAATGTCGACTGCAACAGCAGTGTATGGTAGAGGCAAATCCTCTATGTTTACATCAGGAACCATATTGAGTTCCTGCATCTTTTCAAAAACCTTTTGCCCTTTAACAATACCTTTTGATGAGAATGTAAAATCGATCAGCGTTAGGATATCAATTTTATCGAGCTTAAGTATCCAGTTTTTGTAATCATCAAGCCTGTTGGCAGCCAGCAAGCCTCCCACAAGTGCCCCCATTGATGAGCCTGAGATAGATGTAATACTATAACCCCTTCGGGTTAACTCCTCAATCACCCCAATATGGGCTAAACCCCGAGCGCCACCACTCCCCAGTACCAGTGCTACATTCTTTGATTTAACCATAGCCAATTGCAACAATTATTTGAATACCAATGTTTTTACTCAAAGAATGCTAATAAAGGCAAAATTGAGGAACAACCGATTAATACTTTACCTTGTTCTCCTTATTATCCCACTCCCTAAAGGGTACAACACCCTTTTCGGGACTAACATGAATGAATGGGATACGCCTGCGGTCGAACGATAGGTTTACCTCATCGTAAATAAAGCTATCGTCGAAACCGTGGTACGATGCCATATGGCGGTTAGCTGAATAGTAAACCTTATCGAGACGAGCCCAGTAAATGGCCCCAAAGCACATGGGGCAAGGCTCACATGAGGTATAGAGAACACAACCGTTTAGCTGAAAGGTATTCAGGTTCTTACATGCATCGCGTATGGCCATTACCTCAGCGTGAGCGGTTGGGTCGTTTGTTGATGTAACATGGTTATTGCCACGCCCTACAATTTTTCCATCCTTAACCACAATAGCGCCAAAAGGGCCTCCATCGCCAGCCATTACGCCATCAACGGCTAACCTTATGGCCTCGTCCATAAATTTTTCGTGTTCGCTCATAGCTTACTTTTAAATCTCTAATTTACTAAGAAAATATTAAAAGGCAATTATACCAAATATTTATTGAAACAGAAGCGAAACCCAATGGTTGGATTCCGCTTCCGGAAGCTAATTAGTTACCTTTAGCAATTGCTCTAATATCATCGCTCGACATTCGCTGAAAAACCTTTAAATCAAAAACAGGAAGCGCAGCCATGATATGGTCAAGAATTTCCGATTGTATAATTTCATACTGAACAAATCGTTTTTCCTTGAGGAAGCAGTATATCTCCATGGGAATACCATACTCAACAGGCTGTTTCAGCCTAACAACAAGGGTAAGGTTTTTATTAACCTCAGGGTGATGGTTTAGGTATTCCTGAACATATTGCCTGAAAAGGTTCAGGTTGGTTTGCGCTCCGACATTCATCAGCTGAATGGGGTCGGTTTCATGCAGCTTGTCAACATCAATGTCCTTAACTTTGCTGGCTATCAGGTTTATATTCGACAGTTTCTGTATAAGTTGCTTATCGCAGAACTTAACGGTTTTGGAGTCAATAATAATCGATTTCATTACCCTACGGCCAGCCGACTCCTCCATACCACGCCAGTTTTTGAAGCTCTCGTTGATTAGCGCAAAAGGCGGAACTGTAGTAATGGTATTGTCAAAGTTTTGAACCTTTACTGTGGTAAGGCTAATATCAACTACAGTTCCATCGAGGTTTCTTCCGGGCATCTCAATCCAATCGCCAAGCTTTAGCATCTCATTAGCCGATAGCTGGATTGATGCAACCAAACCAGTTATTACATCCTTGAATACCAACATCAAAACGGCGGTTGAGGCTCCTAAACCTACCAGAATCGATGCCGGATTTTTATTGATTATTATTCCTATAATCAAAATGCCTGCAAAAACATAAATAATAATTTTTAGAACCTGCAGGTATCCTTTAATTGGTCTATTCTTGGCATATGGTAATTCCTGGTAAATTTCGTTAACTGTGTCGAGAAAAGCATTAAATACACTAATGGCAATAAAAATCATGTAGATTTTTGTAAGTGCCTGTAAAAACAGTGTAACCTTGGGTGAATAGTCGTACAGGGCTATACCAAGGGTCAAGTACACCACAATGGCAGGAGCAAAGTGAGCTAAACGATGGAAGAATCGTTTCTCAACTAGAACATCATCCCACTCAGTTTTAGTTCGCTTGGCTACACGAGCCATGGTGGTTAAAAAAATGCGCTTTGCAATAAAATCGGCAATTAATGCAAGTATAAAAATGGCTGCAAGCGATATTGCCACCTTGAAAAACTGGGCAAAGGTTTCATTTATACCTTGGCTTAGGAGCCACGACTCAAGGTCCTCGAGAAAAAGATACTTGCGAATTACTTGTTCCTCCATACCTTCCATATTCAAGTATTTTTTGTTAATAGTTTACTAAAGGCAAAGTTACAGCTAAAAAGGTAAACCATCGTCGCTCCCCCCCTCCATGGGTGGATAAAGATTATCGTTGAACGGAGGGGGTTCTGGAGCCTGTTCGGGTGTAGCACCCTTGCTCACTGGCTCAATTCGCCAAGCCCGAACATCGGTGTACCAACGCCCATTAAATTCACGCGACTCAATGTTAATTGAAACCTTTACTGAGTCGCCTAACTGAATTGTCTCAAGATCTTTAACCTTATCGCCCCAAAGCGATATGCAAATCTTTCGGGGGTACTGCTCCTGCGTTTCAATAATGAATTCCTGCTTGACCCAAGCGCCATTTTTCCCATGCCCGGTTTGCTGGTCGAGTTTCTTAATTAGTTTTCCCTGAATTTCCATTTGCAATCCGATTAAAAAACCGGGTGAAAGTTCAACCCGGTTTAGTTTGATTGATATTTGGTAAATCTATTTCTTAGTCTGGGTGTTTTCCTTTACAATGTCGAGTAGTTCAACCTCAAAAATCAGGGCTTGGTTAGGTCCAATTGGGCTGCCCGGGCGAACTCTCTCACCATAAGCCAAATTGCTTGGGATGTAAAGGATAAACTTAGAGCCAACCTTCATCTTTTGCAAAGCAATAGTCCAGCCAGGAATAACCTGATTGAGCTTAAACTGAGCGGGTTCTCCCCTATCGTACGACGAATCGAACTGGGTGCCATCAATAAGGGTACCCTTGTAGTGAACCTTTACAATATCCTCAGCGGTAGGCATAGGTCCGGTACCTTCCTGAATAATTTTGTACTGTAAACCTGATGAGTCAACAACTACGCCTTCCTTGGTCTTATTCTCATCAAGGAACTTGTTGCTTGCCTCAAGGTTCTCCTGAGCAATACGCATTTCGCGGCGGTTAAAGAAATCCTGAATGTATTTAAGAGCTTGCTCATCGTCCATCTTTATCTTTGAGGAATCTTTGCTGTAAACATCCTGGATTGCTCTGGCCATTGCCTTATAGTTAATTTCATCAAGCTTAGCGTTCTTAAAGCTTGAGGCAATATTTACACCTAATGCATAGCTCAAACTATCGGTTTCTGATTTTAGAATAACCTTGCCAATTTTGCTACTTGAATTTTGGCATGAGATTACTACAGGTATTGCTAAAGCAGCTACAAGTAAACCTTTTAACTTCATAATATGATTGATTTAAGTTAGTTATACGAACGTAATTTTCTTTGCGAAGATACTATACTTTTCCATTATCAAAAAAAACGTTAGCTTTTTTTTGGGGAAATTACTTTGGCTCATTTTTCCATGCCCTAATCATGTGGCGTTTACCGGGAGGCCCAGCCAACCTTTCAACGTAAAAGCCTGCCTGCCGTAAATTTTGCTTTACCAGTCCTTTAGCTGAGTAAGTAACCAATGCTCCGTTAGGTGTTAAAGCACTGAATAGCTTACTGAAATTTTCAATACTCCACATCTCGGGCTGGTCGTCAGGAGCAAAAGCATCAAAGTAAACTAAATCGTACATATGGTTAGGATTCCAACCTATGAAATCAACATACAACTTTGAAACTGTAAACCAAGTAGACACTGGAACAGGCTCAATGGCTGATGCAGCAACAATTTTTTCCCAAAGCTTTGCGCATTCAAGCTCTAAAACAGCATGGTAACCCGTGGAGTTTAGCACTTCACCCGTAGGAGGGAAAAGCTCTATACCGGTGTAATGTACTTTAACACCATGCATTTGTGCTACCCATCCTGTAAGAGCAGCATTTAAGCAGGTTCCCATTCCAATCTCAAGCACATCAACGTTTTTTTTATTTAATAAAATGGCCTCAAACCCCGATTTTATGAAAACATGCATCGATTCCGTTAGAGCACCGTTTACGGAATGGTAGGTTGCCTTAAACCTTTCGCTGTAAAGCGTGGAACTACCATCGGCAGTTGGAACTACCCTTAATCCATCCATAGCAGATTATTTAGGCAAAGCTAACAAAAAAGCCGCTAGCTCAGTAGCGGCTTAATCAATAATATTGCTTTAAACTACTTTTTCACTTTTATTGAGCAACCCACCGCTTTAGTTTCTGTAACGGCAGGTTTCTTACCCGAAAGTAAAGCATCAACAGCATTTTCAACGTACTTTTCCTTTACGGCCGAGGCATCCTTATAGTTATCGTCAATTGTACCGATGTACTCAACAACCAAATCGTTTGCTTTTTTACTTAGAATGTAAACATGGGGTGTACGAGCTGCTCCGTAAAGCGGGTAAATCTTTTGTCCCTCATCGAAGAGGTACACAAATGGGAATTTCTTTTGCTGGGCTCGCTCAACCATTTTATCGAACGAGTCTTCAGGTACAACCTCAGGATCGTTAGAGTTGATGGCAATTACAGGAAACCCTTTAGAGGCATACTTTTCGTGTAAGGCTATCATCCTATCCTCATAGGCTTTCACAAAAGGGCAATGATTACACGAAAAGATTACAATAAAACCTTTGGCCTGAGTGTAATCGGCCAGTGAAACCATTTTGCCATCAACATTCTTCAGGCGAAAGTCAGGGGCCTTATCGCCAATTTTTAAACCCTGAGCGTATAGCCCGGCCACCATAAAAGTAGCCATTAGCATCAAAAACAAGCGTTTCATAGATTCATTAGTTTTAAGGTTTGACAAGTAAACTATCAATATTTGAAGTTATATCGGCTAATTCAATAGGCCCTTCAATAAAAACTTTATAGCTGCCTTTATATATTAGGGTTGCAGGAAGCGCACCGCTCCAGTCGGGGCTCACCTTATTGATCCACTCATTCTGATTAGGATCATCGAGCAAAACTACAGGTAAACGATTAGTTCTGGATTTTACAAATGGTTTTAAGCTCTTCTCAAGCTGATTGGGGAAATCGAGGCTAACCATTAAGAATCTTACCTTGCTACCGGAGAATTTTTTTGCAGCTTCATCAAAGTATGGAAATTCCTTAACGCATGGCGCACACCAAGTAGCCCAAAAGTTAACTACGTAAACCGTATCGGTTGATTTTGAGAGCTGTGGCTCAAGCATCTTAAAGTCAACAACATCAATGGTGTCGTAACTATAAGTATGCCTGTTTGTCTTACAACCAAACAGACCTACCACAATAAGAACTGTAAAAAACGATCGCCACATTGCCCGAATATTTTCTGTTTAACAAACAAAATGTTTCTTTGTTCACATGCCGTTTATTATGCACGCTATTCAATTTATAGTAACAGCAATTTGGTAAAAACCAACGGAAGTAATAAATTTGATGTTTAAAACTCATTTTGGTGTAGATGATAAGAGCCTTAAAAAATACTTTTCTTTTTTTTGTTACCCTCATAATTTCGGGCTGTTCCTTAGTACCCACCGCACCTTTAGCCGAACAACACGATACGCTTTTGGTTATGTTTGGCGATACACGCATCGATCCTTACTTCTGGTTACGGAATCGTGAATCGCAAAAGGTAATTGACCATTTACTGGCTGAAAATGCCTACACATACGCAGTAATGGAACCTACCTTGACCCTGCAGGATAGGTTGGTTGCTGAAATGCGCTCACGCAAACGAGGCGACGATATTACTGTTCCTGTTTTCATGAATGGCTACTACTACTATATTCGATACGAGGAAGGCAAAGAGTACCCCATTAACTGTAGGCGAAAGGGCTCCATGAATGCGCCTGAAGAAATAATACTTGATGAGAATGAGGTTGCTGCAGGTCATCGCTACTGCCAGATTGCTAGCATTGATATCTCGCCCGATAACCATT
>JAGPEQ010000032.1 GCA_018056955.1 Bacteroidales bacterium
AATGCAGATGGTGAAATAATCAATCATATCACTCAAAAAATCATAACTATTAAAGCTCATCCTACCCAAAAAATGAATGAACTTATCGAAAAATTATTTTCACCGCACTAAAAGGGACAAGTCAGGAAAATAGAACAAATTATTGGCCGATTTGCTTATCGGTTTTAATATTTATGATTAAATAGCTCAAATAATTGATTAATAGGTTGATTTTGGTTCAACCGAAAAGGTGAGGCCGTCGTTTACAACTTCTGTTGCTGGGAATATTTCCATTGCTTCCCTTTGCAAATCCTTTTCATTCTTGTACCGCGATGAGAAGTGCCCAATTAGCAATTTCCCTACGCTTGCCTTTAAGGCAACCGTTGCTGCCTGCTGTGCGGTACTATGACCGGTTAACCGAGCTAATCGTAAATCCGAGTGTAAAAAGGTGGCTTCGTGGTAAAGTAGGTCAACGTTTTTCACTAGTCCAACAAGCCTTTCGCTGTAAAGCGTATCGGAGCAGTAAGCATAGGACCGGGGTAGCGATGAAATATAGGTCAACTCAGCATTTGGAATAACAGTTCCATCGTTTAAAGTATAGTCCGAACCATTTTTTATTTTAACAATGTCAGTAAGCGAAAGGTTGTACTTTGCTATTAGCTCCTTACGTATATTCAAGGGTCGTGGGGCCTCGCGGAACAAATACCCCACCGTTGGAACCCTATGCCGCAAGGGCAAGGTTGTTACAACTACATGCTTATCGGAATAAATTGTTTCAACCTTAAAAGGATCAACAACGTGGTAAATGACCTTAAATGACATTTGGTCAGTAAAGTAGTCGATATTCTTATAGAATATCTCCTCAAAATCGGCTACGCCGTAAACATGTAAATCGTACTTGCGCCCTAAAAGATTGAAAGTTGATATTAACCCGAAAATGCCCAGCACATGGTCGCCATGTGAATGGGTAAGAAAGATATGGTTGATGCGGTTCATTGGGAGCTTAAACCTGCGAAGTTGTATTTGGGTTCCCTCGCCGCAATCAATTAAAAACAACCGCTCATGTACATTGAGCACATGAGCGGATGGGAAACGTTTAGATGTAGGTAATGCAGAACTACTACCCAGTATGGTAACTGAAAACGTCACTTTTTAGCTTCGTTTTCGGCTTTCTCAATTATTTGCACTGCCTCATCCTTTGAATAGGCAATATTAAGCACTGTATCGAGTTGCGAAATGGTAATTAAACGTTCAACGGCATCGGTAAGTCCGGTAAGCACAAAAGTTCCACCGGCATTTTTACAGAGCCTGTTTGCAACCAGAATAGCACTTAACCCTGAAGAATCGCAGTATCGACAACTGCTCAGATCGAGTACAATGTTACGCTCACCATTGCCTGAGATTAAAACCAACTCAGATTTTAAACTGGGTGCAATATTGGTATCAAGTTTTTCTTCAAGCACCTCAATCTGGGTGAACTTCTCGAATTTCTGAATTTTGAATTCCATTTCTTTCAGGATTAAATGGTTAAACTTTCGCAACTCAATTATTACTCTTCGCTCTTGGAATCAGATTTTTTCTGATTTGCCTCGAGTTCCGATTTCAGAGCTTGCAGCTCAGAAATATCCCCTAAGGTAGTCTTTTCTATGTTAGAATTCAACTTTTTTACAACTTTTTGTGCGGAAGAGGCCTTAGATTTTTTTTCTGCTTTCTCTTCAACCTTCTTCTCATCCTCAAAAGTACGGCTATGCGAAACGATTATGCGTTTAGCGCTCTTGTTGAATTCCAGCACCTTAAAGGCTAATTTCTCGTCAACCTTAGCAGTTGAACCATCTTCCTTTACCAAATGTTTAGGAGTAGCAAAACCTTCAACACCGTATGGTAAGGCAATTACAGCGCCTTTGTCGAAAATTTCAACTATTGTACCTTCATGAACGGAGTCAACGGTGAAAATGGTCTCAAAAACATCCCATGGGTTTTCCTCAAGCTGCTTGTGACCAAGACTTAAGCGACGGTTTTCCTTGTCGATTTCAAGAACAACCACCTCAATTTCATCGCCAATGTTGGTGAATTCAGCAGGATGCTTAATCTTTTTGGTCCAGCTAAGGTCAGAAATGTGGATTAAGCCATCAACACCTTCCTCTAACTCAACAAACACTCCAAAAGTAGTGAAATTGCGAACTTTTGCCTTGTGCTTGGAGTTAACAGGGTACTTCTCTTCAATACTTGTCCAGGGATCTGGTTTGAGCTGTTTAATACCAAGCGACATCTTGCGCTCTTCACGATCAAGAGTTAGGATAACAGCTTCAACCTCATCGCCTACTTTCAGGAACTCCTGAGCACTGCGTAGGTGCTGACTCCACGACATTTCAGAAACGTGAATTAGGCCCTCAACGCCAGGGGCAATCTCAACGAATGCACCATAGTCGGCAATAACAACAACCTTACCTTTAACCTTGTCGCCAACCTTAAGGTTTGGATCGAGCGAATCCCAAGGATGAGGGGTGAGCTGCTTGAGACCAAGTGCAATACGTTTCTTATCGTCGTCAAAATCGAGAATTACCACGTTAAGCTTCTGGTCAAGCTGCACAACCTCTTCGGGGTGGTTAACACGGCCCCAGGAAAGGTCAGTGATGTGAATAAGTCCGTCTACGCCGCCAAGGTCGATGAATACACCATAACTGGTAATATTTTTAACGGTTCCTTCAAGAACCTGACCCTTTTCGAGCTTAGCAATAATATCTTTCTTTTGCTGTTCGAGTTCTTCCTCGATAAGCGCTTTATGCGATACAACAACGTTCTTGTACTCGTGGTTGATTTTTACAACCTTGAACTCCATTACCTTTCCTACAAATACGTCGTAGTCGCGGATAGGTTTAACATCAATTTGTGAACCGGGAAGGAATGCCTCAATACCGAATACATCCACAATCATACCGCCCTTAGTACGGCACTTGATGTAACCCTTAATAATTTCATTTTTGTCAAAGGCCTCATTAACACGTTCCCATGAACGCATTACACGAGCTTTTTTGTGCGAAAGCACAAGCTGACCTTTTTTATCCTCGGAGCTTTCTACGTAAACTTCAACCTTGTCGCCAACCTTCAAATCGGGGTTGTAACGGAATTCGTTGATGCTTATTACGCCTTCGGATTTGTAGCCGATGTTTACAAAAACTTCACGTTTTGTAATAGCAACTACAGCACCTTCAACCACCTCATTCTCGGCTACGGTTGATAGGGTTTGATCGTAAACTTTTTCAAGTTCTTTGCGCTGGTTTTGATCGTAGGCATGATCATCTGCGTAAGATGTCCAATCAAAATCAGGTATTCCAGCATTTTGATTCTTTAAAGCCTCTTTGGCCATTTCGTCATTCATTGTCATTAACTTTCAGATTGTTAATTTGTTAGACATTATTTGTAGATAAAATTCAACTTGCAAAAATACATAACTTTCTAAAATAAAATCAAATTTACCCAATTATTTTGAAATGTATATCAACAAGTTTGGTTGATTTGTATCAAATATGGCCGAAATTACCTACTTTTGGTAAAGTAAATGCTATTGAACATGCGAAAACGAGTATTGGTTACAGGGGGAGCAGGCTTTATTGGTTCCCACCTTTGTGAACGGTTGCTTTCCGAGGGTAACGAAGTAATTTGCCTCGACAACTACTTCAGCGGAAACAAGCAAAATATTGTGCATTTGCTGGCTAACCCCTACTTTGAGCTGGTTAGGCACGATGTTACCGTTCCCTACTATGCCGAGGTTGATGAAATTTACAACCTAGCCTGCCCTGCCTCGCCAATATACTACCAGCAAAACCCCATTAAAACCATTAAGACATCGGTAATGGGTGCAATTAACATGCTGGGACTGGCAAAAAGGGTAAAAGCCAAAATATTACAGGCATCAACCAGCGAGGTTTACGGCGATCCTGAGATTCATCCTCAACCTGAGCATTACTGGGGTAATGTAAACCCCATTGGGCCAAGGGCCTGTTACGATGAGGGCAAACGCTGCGCCGAAACCCTGTTTGTAAATTATCATATGCAAAATGGCGTTAAAATCAAGATTGCTCGTATTTTCAACACCTACGGCCCAAGGATGAGTTTATCCGACGGCAGAGTTATATCCAATTTTACCGTTCAGGCCCTAACCAACCAAAACATAACCATTTACGGCGATGGCTCTCAAACCCGTAGCTTTATGTACATTGATGATTTGGTTGATGCTCTGATTATGTTGATGAACACCCCTGAAAGTGTTACCGGCCCAATAAACATAGGTAACCCAGAGGAATATACAATAATTGACCTGGCTAAAAAGATAGTTGCATTAACAGGAAGCAAATCGGAAATAATCTATAAAGCTGCCACTGTTGACGACCCAAAACAGCGAAAGCCCGATATGGAAGTTGCCCGAAAAATCCTTCCAAAGTGGACACCAAAGGTGAATATTGATGATGGATTAACAAAAACCATTGAATATTTCAAGCAACAGCTGTAATTAAGATTTTGTAAAACTGATGCCAAAGCCTATTTTTGTGTAATTTTTTAAAAGTTGATTAGTAAAAAAAACACCATGAAAGGAATAATTTTAGCGGGGGGAGCTGGAACACGGTTATACCCAATAACCAAAAGCATTTCAAAGCAAATCATTCCCATTTACGATAAACCAATGATTTACTACCCCTTATCGGTGCTAATGCTGGCACAGATTAAGGAGATACTCATTATTTCAACACCAAAAGATATACACCTATACCAAGATCTTTTTGGCGATGGTTCACAATTGGGTTTAAAAATTCAGTATGCCATTCAACCATCGCCCGATGGTTTGGCTCAAGCCTTTATTATTGGTGAGGACTTTATTGGTACCGATAGTGTTTGTCTTGTATTAGGCGATAATATATTTTACGGCGGAAATCTTAGCGAACTGCTTAAGGAAAGCGCCAGGCTGAACGATGGCGCTATAGTTTTTGGCTACTACGTTAAAGATCCGCATCGGTATGGTGTTGCTGAGTTTGATGAATCAGGAAAAGTAATTAGCATAGAGGAAAAGCCCGAAAATCCCAAATCGAACTTTGCTGTTACGGGGCTTTACTTCTACAGCAACGATGTGGTAGAAAAGGCAAAATCGCTTAAACCTTCCAAAAGGGGTGAGCTAGAAATTACCGATCTGAACAGACTTTACCTAAATGAGGGTAGGCTAAACCTTAAAATAATGGGACGAGGTATGGCCTGGCTCGACACCGGAACCCATGAAAGCTTGCTTCAGGCATCAAACTTCATTCAAACCATTGAGGACAGACAGGGTCTTAAGGTTGCTTGCCTCGAAGAAATTGCTTACCGAAATGGATTTATCTCAAAGGAACAACTGCTAAAACTAGCCGAAGCCCTGGCAAACAACCAGTACGGGCAATACCTTTACAGAATTGCAAACGAAAAAGTTTACCTTTAAAATATTTCAGTATGACTATTGAGCCAACCCAAATTCCCGATGTGCTGATTATTAAACCTAAGGTTTTTACTGACCACAGGGGTTATTTTTTCGAAAGTTACAATGTAGATGCCTTCAAAAAAATGGGGATAGAAATCAATTTTGTTCAGGATAACGAATCGTACTCAAGAAAAAATGTAATCCGTGGTCTGCATTATCAGCTTTCGCCTTACTCACAAACCAAACTGGTTAGGGTTGTTGCCGGTAGAGTATTTGATGTGGCGGTTGATATCAGAAAGAATTCCCCCACATTTGGGCAATATGTTGGTGTTGAACTCTCCGATGAAAATAAATATCAACTGTTGATTCCAAAGGGTTTTGCACACGGATTTGCCGTTCTAAGCAATTTTGCTATCGTTAGCTACAAGTGCGATCAATACTATAACCCTGAGGCTGATAGGGGTATTCGGTACAACGATCCTGAAATTGGGATTGATTGGAAAATTCCTATGGAGCAGGCCATTGTATCGGCTAAGGATAATGTTCACCCGGCAATGAAGGATGCCGAGCTAAACTTTGTTTTTGGTTCAACCTACTAACTACCATGAAAATTCTTGTAACCGGAGCAAACGGTCAGCTAGGAACTGCCATTAAAAAGGAATCAAGTACTTTTCCAGATTTAACTATTTTTTATACCGATATAGAAGAAACCGATATCTGTAGCAAGGAATCGGTTCAGCTGGCACTTAAAAAGTATGCACCTAATGTTGTTGTGAACTGTGCAGCCTATACGGCAGTAGATAAGGCCGAGGATGAAGAAGACAAGGCATTTGCCCTGAATGCCGATGCACCCGCAAACCTCGCCGAACAATGCAAATTAATGGGTGTTAAGCTGATACATATTTCAACCGACTATGTTTTTGATGGTAAGTCCAATGTCCCCTACGTTGAAACCGATAAGGTAAACCCACAATCGGTTTACGGAAAAAGTAAGCTTGAGGGGGAACTAAGGTCTATGGCACTTGGCAATACAATGGTAATCAGAACATCGTGGTTATACTCGTCTTACGGTAACAATTTCATGAAAACCATGCTAAAGTACGGGAAGGAACGCCCTGAGCTTAGAGTGGTTTTTGACCAAACAGGGACCCCTACCCTTGCCAACGATCTTGCATATGCAATTCTACGAATCGCTGAGTCACCCGAGAGGTTATTCACACCGGAAATCTTCCATTTTTCCAACCAGGGAGTTTGCAGCTGGTACGATTTTGCTTACGAAATCATCAAACAGGCTGGGCTTACTACAAAAATAACCCCCATTACAACCAGTGACTACCCCACTAAAGCAATTCGACCTCAGTATAGCGTGTTGAATAAGCAAAAAATTACTAACTTGCTGGAAATGGAAATCCCACACTGGAGGCAAAGCTTAGTAAAATGCTTACAGGAATACTTAAGGTAAAACACTAAAAAATACTACAATATGGTTGAAAAGGAAATAATGGAAAAAGCCAAGCAATGGCTTAATCCACCTTTTGATGAGGAAACCAGGGCAAGGGTTGCCCAGATGATTGAGCAAGACCCCAAGGAGCTAACCGAATCGTTTTACTGCGATTTGGAGTTTGGTACAGGCGGTTTACGTGGAATTATGGGTGTTGGCACAAATAGAATGAACATATATACTGTTGGCATGGCCACCCAGGGCTTATGTAACTACCTGAAAAACAACTTTAAACATCTACCTGAAATACGGGCCGCCATTGCACACGACTCCCGGAACAACAGCACCCTATTCGCCAATGTGGCAGCACAGATTCTAAGTGCCAATGGCATAAAGGTTTACCTGTTCGACGCCCTTAGACCAACACCAGAACTTAGCTTCGCAATTAGAACGTTCAAGTGTCAGTGTGGTATTGTTGTAACTGCATCGCACAATCCAAAGGAATACAACGGCTATAAGGTTTACTGGGAAGATGGTGGTCAAATTGTTCCACCCCACGACAAGGGAATAATTAGTGAAGTTAAGGCTATTTCAAGCATTGAGCAGGTTAACTTTAAAGGGAACGATAACCTAATTGTCAAAGTTGGTAGGGAGTTAGATGAGATTTACCTGAATACGCTTTCAACACTTTCACTTTCGCCCGATATCATTGAAAAGTATCGCGATATGCCTATTGTTTACACCCCAATTCACGGAACAGGTGTAAACCTTGTACCCATGGCACTTCGCAAATTTGGCTTTAAAAATATTATCACCGTTGATGAGCAATGCGTGGTTGATGGTAATTTTCCAACAGTAGCATCGCCAAACCCCGAGGAACGTGCCACTATGCAAATGGCAATTGACAAAGCAATTAAAACAAATGCTGAAATTGCCATGGCTACCGACCCCGATGCCGACCGTGTTGGAATTGGGATTCGAAAGCCAAACGGCGAGTTTACCCTGCTTAACGGCAACCAAGCGGCTTCAATTCTTATCTACTATATTCTCAAAAAGTGGCATGAACATAACCGCATTACCGGTAATGAGTTTGTGGTTAAAACAATTGTAACCACTGACCTAATTAGTTCCATCGCTCATGGATTTGGGGTTGATTGCTACGAGGTGCTCACCGGATTTAAATATATAGCCGAAAAGATTCGCGAATTTGAAGGGGTAAAGAAATTCATCGCCGGTGGCGAGGAGAGCTACGGTTACCTGTATGGCGATTTTGTCCGCGATAAAGATGCGGTAATCAGCTGCGCCATGTTCGCCGAGATTGCAGCTTGGGCTAAAAGCCAGAGCAAAACCCTGTACGATATTCTGAGCGATATTTACAGGGAATATGGACTGTACAAAGAGCATTTGATCTCACTTACTCGTAAGGGAATAGATGGCTTAGCAGAGATTAAAGCGATGATGGATGCTTTTCGAAGTAAACCCCCACAAACCATTGGCGGTTCAAAGGTAACTTCCATTATCGACTACCAAAATCAAGTTTTTGTAGATGTTCATACCGGAAAGGAAAAGCATACAAACCAGCCCAAATCCGATGTAATGCAGTTCATCACTGCCGATGGCACCAAAGTATCGGTTCGCCCATCGGGGACTGAACCCAAAATAAAATTCTACATAGGTGTTAAAGGCACTATGGCTGCAAACGATGATATTGACACGGCGCTGGCAAAACTCGACAAAAAAATTGAAACTATTGTAGCAGAGCTTAACCTTAGATAGCAATGAAATCGTATCGCAAAGAGCTATGGTTTGAGACACGGAATCGGCGTGAGTATATCAATATTACACGCGATGTTGAAGTTTGCCTAGCCGAGAGCGGAATTAAGGAAGGACTATGCCTGGTAAACGCCATGCACATTACATCGAGCGTGTTCATCAACGACGACGAAAGTGGATTGCACCACGATTTTGAAGTATGGCTCGAAAAGCTTGCACCCGAAAAACCTTACTCACAGTACAAACACAACGGGTTTGAAGATAATGCCGATGCACACCTAAAACGAACCATTATGGGACGCGAAGTGGTTGTTGCTGTTACCAATGGCAAACTCGATTTTGGTCCCTGGGAACAAATTTTCTACGGTGAATTCGATGGCAAACGCCGAAAAAGGGTTCTGGTTAAGATTATTGGTGAATAGTTAAAAGGCTGTCAGTAAATGACAGCCTTCTTTATTTTCCTATAAGGGTTTTGTAATTTCCTTTAGCCATTTTTCATGCTCAGCTGCCAGGTGTGGCGACAGCTTAAAGTAAACCAACTGATGGTAATGGTTTAACCACTCTCGCTCCTGAACGGTTAGCATATCAAGGTCAATGGCTTTGATATCAATTGGGCAAAGGGTAAGGGTATCGAAACGTAGGAATGAACCAAAGTCGTTTGTTTCATCCTCAACGCAAACAATCAGGTTTTCAATTCTAATGCCATAGGCATTGGGTCGGTATAATCCGGGTTCATTGGACATAACCATACCGGGCTCAATGGGAAGATGATTTTCCGGTCTAATCTGTTGCGGCCCCTCATGCACATTCAAAAAGTATCCAACACCATGCCCTGTTCCGTGCCCATAGTTTAGCCCCTGACTCCATAAAGCCATTCGGGCATAAGTATCGAGTTGTGAACCACGCGTACCCTTAGGGAACTTTGCCATAGAAAGCCTTACCATACCCTGCAAAACAAGCGTGAAATCACGCTTCTCCTGAGGGGTTGGGTTACCAAGGTGAATAGTGCGGGTAATATCGGTAGTGCCATTTAGGTATTGTCCACCGGAATCAACCAATAGGAAACCTTCGGGTTTGATGGTGTAGCTAGTTTGAGGGGTTGCGCTATAATGCACTATAGCCCCATGATCGGCGTATCCTACAATACTTCCAAAACTCTCACTGATAAAATTCTTGCGTTTGCTCCTAAATTCCAGTAACTTTTCGGCAACAGTAATCTCAATGACCTTACCCGATTTAACATTCTGCTCCAACCAGTATAGGAACTCAACCATGGCAATTCCATCCTGCACCATTGCATCGTTAATACCCTCAACCTCAACAGGTTGTTTTCGGGCCTTAATTTGGGTTGCCAAACCAGTTGTTTCAATAACTTTAGTGTTACCTGGAATTGCTGAATAAATTGAGAAGTTAACCTTGGCAGGGTCTAATACCAGTACATCCTTCTTTTTAAGCTTTGCTAACTTGTCGAATATTTTACTGTAAGGTTTTACCGATACCTGCTCATTGGCAAGGAATTGTATAACCTCATCGGTTAGCTTGTTTTCATCAACATATAGCGTTGCTTTATCATCGTCAACAATTGCATATGCAAGAAAAACAGGATTGTACGAAATATCGGCACCCCTAATATTAAAAGTCCAGCATATCTCATCGAGTGCGCACATCAGGTATGCTGTAGCATTTCGTACCAGTAGCTCTTTCCTTATTCTTCCCAGTTTCTCCTGTACGGAAACCTTGGCGAATTCAGCAGTATGAACAAAAACTTTTTGCTGAGGTATGGGAGGTCTATCGTCCCAAATTTTACTCACTAAATCGGTATCGAACCTTACCTTGAACTTTTTTGCTTTTAAGTTCTCGCTTAGGGTTCTTTGATTCGAGAGTGAGATAAGCAGTCCATTGCAAGCAACTATTGAGTTTTGCTTAAGGTTAAGAGCCAACCACGATTGAATGTCAGGCGTTTCGGGCATACCAATTTTACACAGCTCTATGCCAGTACCACTTAGCTGCATTTCGGCTTGGATAAAATACCTTGAGTCAGTCCACAGGGCAGCGTTTTTCTGGGTAACCACTAAGGTGCCAGCAGAACCTGTAAACCCCGACAGCCATTCGCGTTCCTTCCAGTAGTCTGGAATATACTCACTAAGATGTGGATCGCTATGGTGGACAATGTAGGCATCTACATCAGCCTTTTTCATTTGCTTTCGGAGTAGACTTAATCTCTCCTGAATGGTTAAAGTCATATCTTTTTAATGTTAAACTCGGAATGGGTTACAAAAATAGCTTATTGCAATGATTCAGGCTAAATACATTTCAAGAACATGGTGTAAAATGTTGGGGTCGATGGGTTTTGTGATGTAACCATTACATCCAGCTGCCTGAGCTTTTAAACGCTCCTGTGGCGCCGAGAAGGCTGTTTGGGCCACAACAGGAATAGCAGAATTAACTTGTTTTATTTCCATAGTTGCTGCATAACCATCCATTACTGGCATCCTAATATCCATAAGGATGAGGTTAATACCTTGATTAAGCGAACTGACTAAATCCACTGCTTCTCTACCATTTTTAGCCCAAATGGTTGACACCCCCCATGCCGTCAGAAGTTCGTTTAGGATTAAATAGTTAATCTCTTCATCTTCAACAATTAGAACTACACTATTCTTGAATTCAACTCTCTTTATGGCCTGTTCCTCGCTTAGTTCATCGGCTTGGGGCTGGGTCTCGTTAGCAATTAAACCAAATTTCACCTCAAGTTTTAACTTGCCGTCGTTGAGTATCTCCACCTCACCCTCAAGTAAGGTTAAAAGCCTGTTGGCCAACAATATGTTGAAATGGGAAGAATGGCTATAGGTGCCGTTTAGCAAGGCTTTTAAGTCATCAGTAAATAATGTTCGTATTTTTGAGTCAATTGATGAATCCCCTTCATGAATAAAAATCTTAATCTTATCATCCTCAATTGAATATCCAATATTTAGGCTTCCGGTTTGAATGAATTTTATGAATTGAATGAAATAGATGCTTAGTGCCTGATTTAAACGCCCGGAATCAATGTAGAGTTCAAGAAAATCAGTATTTTCAGGAATTGTATAGTTAACCTTTATGTTGTAGAGTTCCAGCAACCCCAATCGAAAATCGATATTTGCTTTTAGCTCATGAAAAAAGTCATTTACATTTTGCTTGGTTTTAATAACTGTGAGCGCCCCAGTACTAATTCTGACAAAATCCTGTAATTCATTGGTGAGGTCCAACAGCGATTTGCTTTGGTTTTGAATAATTCTAAGGTATTCGGTTTGCAGCGACTTATCTAGCTCAGTAAAATCGAGCATACTGCTAAACCCAATTATAGAGTTAAGCGGGGTTCTAATGCTGTGATTAATGTATGTTAATAGCTCATACTTCTCGGCAAGCTGTTTTTTTAACCCATCAACCATTTGGCATGAATCCAGATTCGCTTTACTCATATCGATAACCGTTGAGGCTACTATCGATATTCTATTCAAGAATTGTGTATCAATCGGTTCAGAATCGGATGTTTGAAATAGTATGATTCCACCATACAGTTTGTCGTCCTTAACAATCCCGGAAATGTAGTTCTTGCCTATCTTAAAGGTTCGCTCAAATACTTTAAAGGTTGTTGCCGATACTATGCCATCAAGCAACTCATTGAAGGGAATAATGTTCTCCTGTACGTTGGCCGAAATTAAGGTGGCAAGTTTCTCCTTTTCAATAAAAAGCCTACGGCCAACCGGGTTCCAACCCAGCTCAACAATAAAAGTATCCCACGCTTTGGTCTTTACCCCAAAAATTGATTCCAGCGTAACAAAGCTATCGTCGGCACTGTAGGAAAAAACTATGGATATTGATTTAGGGAAAGCCTTTTCAATGGTTTGGCCAAGCAGTAGGAAAATCTCATCGGGTGTTGTTTGCCCTTTAATCTGAGAGAAGAACGATGATATTACCTCATTCTGAAAATCATGTCTTTTGATTTGGTTTTGAAACTCAACAAGCTGACTAATATCGCGTGCTGCTACTATAAATCTTTTTTTATCTTGAGGAATATCGGCAAGTTTTGACCAGCTTAGATTAAACTCGTTTCCACTGATATTTCTATAGATTGAGGTAAAAGGCTTCCCTGAACCACTAAGCAACCACTCCTGAAATTTTTTCCAGGTATCATCGGCAAAGCCTTCCCTAAGCGAAACTGATTGTGTATTCGATGAATCGAACTGAAAAAGCCTTGTGGTACTTTTGTTCCAGTTCACAACGGTGCCATCCAAATCAATCTCAAGCAAAGCAAGCTGATGCTTATGTAGTAGGTTGGCAAAACGTTCGAATGTAATGGACTCATCATGGGTATTTGTATCACTCTTGACCGGGTCAACATTTCTGAACTGTCCAATAATGTAGTAACTGCTTGCATCGGGGTTATCCTTAACTGCAAATGCAAAAATCCTCTTATGCTGCCACTCCTCACGAATCTTTAATCTAAAATCCATCTCCTGGTGTAAGGCAGAATTATGTCTTAACCTCTGGAACGATTTTTCCAGGGACTTTTTATCATCTCTATGAACTAATTTGAAAAATTCATCAAGGGGAATGTTATCATTATCGGATTCCTTAAAGCCCAAAGCATTAACAAACTTTTTCCCAAAATGAATTCTATTGGTGTTTGAATCCCAAAACCAAAATCCTGCTTTATAGTATCGGTTTAGGTTCGACAGAAAATGCCTAACGTTAAAAGGATAGCCTAAGCCAAGGTTATTGTTATGGTTCTGCAGCATAACGTATGGTTATAATGACTAAGGTTATGTTAATAAATCCTAAATTTAAAACGTTTTGGGTAATAATCAAAATAGATCAGTGTAAGTTAAATGGCAAAAAGGAACTAATTTGCTACAAGCTAAAGTATTAAAGAGGTTTACATATAGCAGTTGTTAAAAACTTTTTGATAACTGTATGAACCAATAATGAAAACCGATGAAAAAAGTTGGTTTATTTGCAAAAAAGTCATTTAACCGATGAATAGCCGACGTAGAGGGTTCAATACCGAAAAGCTAAAACGGGTTCATAGAAAAGAGATACTGTTTAACACCAGCGAGTTAGAAGCCATTAACCACTACTGCAAGCGGTATAAGGTAAGGAACAAGTCAAAGTTCCTGCGTGAGGCAATCATCTCAAAAATTTTAAACAAATTCGATCAGGATTACCCCCGTTTATTCTAGAGGTATTGCTAAAAATTCATTTGAAACCTAACATTAACTCTGCGCGAAGTTAGATAGTTGGGCACGGCAAACCGATAGGAGTTACCCTCCTGGTTGGCTACAGTCTGCACCCATAAATAGGAAACCGTATTGTTAAAGTTGAAAAGATTAAAAATATCGACCCCTACTGAGAGGTTAGCAATTTTTAAATTACCCACCAGTCGTTTCCCATTGTCAATAAAGGATTTTGTGAATCCAACATCAATCCTCTTGTACGATGGCATCCTAAAGCTTTTTTGATCAGGAACGGAGCTATCCAACATTGGCAGGCCACTGCCGTATACCCCGGTAAGGTTAACCCTAAAGCTTTTATCGCCAGGCAGGTAATCCTGCAAAAATAAACTAACGGAAAAGGTTTGATCGGTAGGGCGGAAATAGTATCCGGGGTAAACCGTATTCCCACCTTCATCGGTATATGAGTCGTAAAGATTATCCTCCTTTGTTTTGAGAATCGAAAGGCTGAGCCACGATTCGGCTCCGGAAACCAGCTCACCATTTATCTTTAGGTCGGCTCCTCGTGCGTATCCCCTTGCCAGGTTTTCGCCGGAGTAGCGTAAACGAACGTTATCAACTGAGTATGGAATTAAACGGTTTAGCCACTTATTATAGAACTCTAGGCTCATTCGGAATGGTCGGCTCCAAGCTGTAAAGTAATACTCGGCTCCTGCAAGTGCATGAATGGATTGTTGCGCTTTGATGTTCCTATTTAGCTCACCGCTAGCCAAACGAATCTCCCTATAAAAGGGAGGTTGATAGTAATACCCATACGAAAGGTGATACTGTAAACTTCTATAGTTTGAATGATTAAAGCTGAGTGCTAAGCGGGGGCTAAAAAGAATTTCCTTGTTAAAACTCCAGTGGCTTACCCTGAATCCTATATTAGTTCTATACTGCCAATTTCCAACGTTAAAATGTAAATCGGCCTGAACAAACCCTAATGCGCGGTACGACTCAATTGTTGAGGCTGCCCCAAAAAATCTATCAAGCCCAACCTGTGAGCCTGTGTAGGGTATAGCGTATCCCGATGAATCAACCAATCCCCACTCCAGGAGCTCATCACTTAAAACTTCGCGCTGCAACTGCACCCCCAATTTAATTAGGCTTTTCCCGAACCACATATCGCCAAGCAGGTTTAAGCTTTGAACTTTAAGGTTGATATGGTTACGGGCATGATCCAGAAATCCTCCAATCCCAACATTTATCAGGCTATCGCCATAAGTTTTTGATCCCATGGAGTTATCGAGCTCATTCAGGAAATACTGTCCAAGCAAATCGTATGTTTCCCGTTCGTTTGAGTAATATGATGACCCAATTACCTTGACATTAAAATTGGGAGTTACCCTAATTGCAGCAATTAAGGCAGCCATTGACGATAAATACCTGTCTTTCTCTTGGCCATCGTAGTATATTTTTAGCTGAAGGGTGTTGTTAAAAACACCAAAACGGGTTTCACGTACCCTTGGCTGAAAGTCGAAACGGTTTATGGCCACATTGCCCAACAGCCCAATGGTAATCCTCTCGGAGAGTTTATAGTCAGCTATGCCTTGCCAATCGAAGAACGAAGGAGTATAATCGCCTTTGGTTTCCAGTGAGTTGAGTATATAACGCGATGTCTTATAGCGCACCCCTGACATGTAGGTAAGCGAGCTGCCAATGGCAACTCCTTCCAGGGTTGCCGAAGCACCCAGCAAACCGGCACTGACCCTTAACGCATTCGCCTTTGGCTCACGGTAACGCACATTAAGCACCGACGACATCTTATCGCCAAATTCAGCCGTAAACCCACCCGATGAGAACTCAACCGCCCCAACCATATCGGGGTTTATGAAACTTAAACCCTCCTGCTGAGCTGAGCGAATCAGGAAAGGCCTGTAAACCTCAACATCGTTAACGTAAACCAAATTTTCATCAAAATTCCCTCCTCTTACACTATACTGTGAGCTCAGCTCATTGGACGATGAAACTCCGGGCAAAAGCTTTACCAGTGACTCCAACCCGCCCGACACATTCGGGGACGTTTTTAATCCATCAATTCCAATGCGCTCAATGTTTCCCACCTTCCGTTGCTGCGAACGAACGTAAACCCCTTCAATATGCTCTTCCGATGGTTTTAAAATTACCTCAAGGAACTTACCCCTTTCAGCTTTAACATTCATTTCCTGTGTTTGGTATCCCAGGCACGAAAACCTAATAGATATTGTATCAATATCGGTTACTGTGATTGAGAAGCGCCCCTCATCGTCGGTTGAAACACCTAAAGAACTTCCTACAATAATAACGCTTGCCGAGGGTATAGGCATATTAAGCGTATCCTTAACAATGCCAGATATCTTCACCCTTCGCTCCTGAGCATGTAGCGACGCAAAACCGGTGATAAATATCACCAAAACACATTGAAAGATGTAATATGGCGGTTTTACGCTCATTTAGCCATTGGAAATTTAACCCCAAAGGTAGTAATCGAACCAAACATCGTAAACCATAAACTCAAAATCTTTACCTTTATTGTGTTTTTTGTTATTCTCGGAAAATCATAACTGAAAAAGGATGAAGGAAATACTTATAGTTTCGCAGAACAACGCCTGCCGTTCGGCCATGGCCGAAGGTTGGTTTAAATACTATGCTCGTGGTGCAGCAAATGTAACCAGCGCAGGAATTGAACCTACACAACTTGACCTTAACGCAGCTCAAAGCATGATGGATGCTGTAATTGATATAACCAAGCATCAACCCAAAAGCCTTAAATCGCTTACCGACAAGGAATTCGACATTGTTTTGGTTTTGGATAATAAGGTGGCAAAAACTGCAAGCAGTAATCTGCAATATAAAAACCTATATGTATTTCATTTCGACAGCCCTAAAGCTGCTAAGAGTGACGATTCGCTTACCCGTAAAGCCTACGATACTCTGAGAGATGACATTGAGAACTGGGCTTTCGATTTCATTCACCAACACATTAAAAGGTTGATGTAGTATGATAAAACAGATAGAAATAGTGCTTAGACCTTACCCCCAAGGTTTTCATCTGGTAACTGCAGAAATAGTAAACCAGCTACCTGAACTACCACTGGTAGGTTTACTTCACCTATTCATTAAGCATACATCAGCGGCGCTGAGTATCAATGAGAATGCAGACCCCAGCGTTAGAACTGACCTGAATGCTTTCTTTAACAGGCACTACCCCATGGAGCCATACTTTAATCACGACCTGGAAGGCGATGACGATATGCCAGCACACATAAAAACCACAGTTGTAGGAACATCGATATCTATACCCATAACTAACGGAAGATTAAACCTGGGAACTTGGCAAGGAATATACCTTTGTGAGTTCCGAAAACACGGCGGGAGTCGAAAAATTATTGCAACTGTTATTGAATAACCACTCAATTACAATATTTTATATTTTTCAGCATTTTACTTTATTGCGATTATTGTTTTTTGTATTTTTGCTAACAACATTAAATTGATTAACCAGCATCAATTACAAATTGTAAGTTTAATGGATGTAAGTTTTATTTACTACCTGCATAATGTAGCATTGAATGTTGGCTTTTTAAAGCGTTTTGGCGGTCTATAAGTTTATTATTTATCACTTAAGGCTTTACTACTCAAAATTCAACCCAAGTAAAACAACAAGAAACATAATAACAATATGAATAACAACAAGTTACTACTGTTAGGCGACGAAGCAATAGCGCAAGGCGCAATTGATGGAGGCCTTTCAGGGATATACGCTTATCCTGGCACTCCATCAACCGAAATAATGGAATACGTGCAAGCCTCAAAGCAAGCAGCCGAATTGAATATTCACAGGCAATGGTCAGCTAATGAGAAAACTGCCATGGAGGCCGCCATCGGTATGTCGTATGCCGGTAAAAGGGCCATGGTATGTTTTAAACATGTTGGGCTTAACGTAGCCGCCGATGCTTTTATTAATGCCTCCATTACCGGGGTTAATGGTGGGCTAATTGTGGTTTCAGCCGATGACCCATCGATGCACTCCTCACAGAATGAACAGGATTCACGCTTTTACGGTAAGTTCTCAATGATTCCCATTCTGGAACCATCGAACCAACAGGAGGCTTACGACATGGCATATTTCGGATTTGAACTATCCGAAAGGCTTAACGTTCCTGTATTAATGCGTATTACTACACGCATGGCTCACTCAAGAGCCGGGGTGCAGCGTCGCGAGTCAAGACCCCAAAATGAAATCCGACTGCCATCGGATCCACGCCAGTTTGTTTTGCTTCCCTCCATTGCTCGCAAGAACTACAAAAAACTGCTGGTTTCCCAAACTGCAATGGAACTTGAGTCTGAAAAATCGGCCTATAACCAGATGATTGAGGGAACCGATAAAAGTTTAGGTATAATAACAACTGGCATAGCTTACAATTACCTTATCGAGAATTTCCCTGACCATAAATGTCCATATCCTGTTCTTAAAATTTGCCAGTACCCAATACCACGCAAACAGGTTACTGAACTCTATAACAGCTGTAGTAAGCTTTTGATACTTGAGGAAGGATACCCCCTTGTTGAGGAAATGATAAAAGGTTTCCTAAACATTGGCAAAACCATTCACGGACGACTTGATGGAACATTACCCCGCGATGGCGAACTTAACCCCAACATTGTTGCCAAAGCCCTTGGGCTAACGGTTACTGAGGGGGAGCCTGTGCCCGAGGTTGTAAAAAACCGTCCCCCATCACTCTGTCAGGGTTGTGGGCATAGGGATGTTTACGAGGATTTGAATGAGGCACTAAAGGAATACGGAACGGGAAGGGTTTTCTCCGATATTGGTTGCTACACCCTGGGTGCGCTGCCTCCATTCAATGCTATCAACTCCTGTGTTGATATGGGTGCCTCCATTACCATGGCTAAAGGTGCTGCCGATGCAGGTCTTGTTCCTGCTGTTGCTGTTATTGGCGATTCAACCTTTACACATAGCGGAATGACCGGCCTTTTGGACGCTGTTGTAGAGAACTCGCCCATCACAGTTATTATTTCTGACAACTCAACAACCGGAATGACAGGAGGCCAGCATTCTTCGGCTACCGGACGAATAGTTGAAATATGTAAAGGAATTGGCGTTCACCCTGACCACATAAGGGTTGTAACCCCCTTAAAGAAAAATCACGAAGAGAACGTGAAAATCATTAAGGAAGAGCTGGCTTACAATGGCGTTTCGGTTATTATTCCTCAGCGTGAATGTATCCAGACCTTTGCCCGACGCAAAAAGGCTGAGAAGAAAGAGACTAATGAGTAACATAAAACGACTTCAATCATGAAAAACGACATAATACTTGCAGGCGTAGGCGGACAGGGAATACTTTCCATTGCAGCAGCCATTGGACTTGCCGCCGTAAACAGCAATCTCTACATCAAACAATCCGAGGTGCACGGTATGAGCCAACGTGGCGGCGACGTGCAGTCGCACCTTCGAATATCCGATAAGCCAATTGCCTCCGACCTCATTCCGGCTGGCAAAGCCGATATGATTATTTCTGTTGAACCCATGGAGGGCCTCAGGTATTTACCCTTTTTGGCCCAAACAGGCTGGTTAGTAACCAATGTTACCCCCTTTAACAACATCCCCGATTACCCCAATATCAACGATATACTATCTAAAATTAAAGCTGTAAAGAACCACATTGCTATTGATGCCGATGCCATTGCTAAGGAAGCAGGCTCAACAAAAGCTTCAAACATAGTAATGCTTGGCGCTGCCTCGCTATTCCTCGATATTCCTTTCGAAAAAATCGAAGAAGGAATACGCCAGCTTTTTGGTAGAAAAGGCGACGAGGTGGTTCAGCTAAACCTTAAGGCACTCCGGTTAGGGCGTGAGTTCAGCGAAAAAAACAAATAATTTGAGTGATTGATTTAAAAGCCACCCTCCAGGTGGCTTTTTTTTTAGATTAACCTTTAGTATTTTACGCTAAATTTAATCCAACTTCAAATGGAAAATTTAGGGTTTCATCTCCCAATTAGTGAACCCATTACAGTATTTGGAATTACCCTTTTGGTGATTTTTATTGTCCCTTTAGTTTTTTCAAAGCTAAAACTTCCTGGCATCATTGGTCTTATTATTGCAGGCATGATACTGGGAACATCTGGACTAAACATTCTTGATAAGGAGAGAAGTATTGAACTACTTGGAAACGTAGGACTAATATATTTAATGTTTTTGGCCGGACTAGAATTAGAGGTTGGAAGTTTTTTAAAAAATCAACGCAAGAACATCACTTTTGGTCTTTTTACCTTTACAATTCCTTTCCTATTTGGTTTTACTATCTGCAAGTATTTTCTGGGGTTTGGTTATTTGCCATCGCTCCTGATTGCAAGCATGTTCTCAACTCAAACCATGATTTCATTCCCAATAGTTTCGCGCCTTCGACTCACAAAAACATTGCCGGTTGAAATATCAATTGGTGGAACAATAATAACCGATACCCTAGTTCTTCTCATTTTTGTTATCATAACATCGTTATCAGCAAATAGCGGTTTAAATGGATTCCTTCTGCTTATACCCAAGATACTGGCATTTGTCCTTTTTATCATTCTATTACTTCCTCGATTTACCCACTGGTTTCTGAGAAACCTTTCATCCGACCAAATGGCTCAATACGTTTTTGTTCTTGCAACAGTATTTACTACCAGTGCAATTGCACGGTTTTTAGGAATTGAACCCATAATAGGGGCTTTCCTGGCAGGAATAGTACTTAACAGGCAAATTCCACCCTCAGCCATGCTCATGAACCGTATCGAGTTTATTGGAAACGCCCTATTTATCCCTATCTTTCTTTTTTACGTTGGAATGCTAATTGACCTAAAAGCTTTTGTAAGCGGATACGAATCGCTTGAACTATCTGCAATTCTCATATCATTCGCCATAATCTCAAAATGGTTGGCGGCATACCTCACTCAAAAAATATTTAAGCTAAAAACACTCGATCGGCAACTAATTTTTGGTTTGAGCACCGCTCACGCGGCCGCTACCATAGCAATTATTCTGGTTGGTTACAAGATTGGTATTGTGGATATTAATGTGTTGAACGCCACTATTGTGGTGATTTTTGCCTCGTGTGTTGTGAGTGCAATGGTAACCGAAAGGGCTGCAAGGAACTATGCCATAGCCTTTCCGGCTGTAAGTTTTAAACCATACGATACTGAAAAAGTATTGATTCCGGTGGCAAATCCGGCAAACATTGAGTACCTAATTGAGTTTGCAGGGCATGTAAACGATCGGACAAAAAAGACCCCCATCACCTTACTAAAGGTAGTAAAAGACGAGGATGAAATTCCTAAAGTTAATTACTTGGCAGCTAAAGCAGAAGATATTAGCCATAGCTTTGGAATAGAAACCGAATGGGCTATTCGGGTTGATGTCAACATTTCATCAGGCATAGTGAGGGCCGCCAAGGAAATGCTTGCTTCTAAAATTATTATGGGATGGTCGGGGAAATACGTTTCATCGCGCCGATGGATTTTTGGGACAATACTCGAAGGGGTTTTAGCCGATGTAAAACAACCCGTTTACATTTGCAGCCTTAAGCAATCAATTGCTCAAATTTCGCAGGTGCATATTTTAATCCCTAGGAATGCTGAGTTTGACCCCGATTTTAAGAACTACATGAAAAGCCTTGAGAGGATTATTAAAAAAACACGTCAACAGGTTACCATCATTGTTGATAAAATTCATACCGAGAATGTTATAGCAGAACTTCCTCCTACATTCAGCAAGCTAAAACCAACCGTAAAGGAAATACGAAAATGGGAGGAAGGTTTTAACCACCTGAAAAGTATTGATAGTAACGCTCTAGGAATTATAATATCGGCACGCAAAGGAACTATTGCTTACAATAGCGATATCCAAAACACTCTGATATTCACTAGCCAAATAATCTCCGATAAAAATGTAGTAATTGTTTACCCTGCCATCCACGGTACATCAATTATTGATTCACGTTCATTACTTTCGGGAACTGGCCGCGTGGTAACTGAGAACTAAATTTTTAATGCTATTTGCAGCATCGGTTACACCAACCTTATTAATATCAAATACGTAGGCATCGGTTAGGTTCCACCTTTCCACAACATGCATTAGGTTTTCCCGCCTCACTGTTAGTATCAAAACATTCTTAGTTTTAGTAAGATGATGTTCTATTAGCCCTGCCCACACCTCACCATACAGCTCCATTCGGCCAACCTCATCAATAACCAATATATCATCGGCATTAATAGCAGCCAAATCAGTGGTTAACCGCCCTATAACCCCATCGTTAAACTCGAACGACTTATTAGGCAAACCACAAGTTCCAATCCTACGGCACAACATCAAGTCGGTTCCATCTGGTATAATCCAAAGATTATATCCCTCGCGTAGCGGTGGCGCACCTATACCCCTGGCAATAAATCCCTTAAAACTCAAGCCTTTTCCCTTCCCTAAAATTTCCAGCAGATTTTCTAAATAGGTTGATTTTCCCTCACCTAAACCGCCTGTAACGATAAATATTGGCCTATTACCGCACCAACTCGAGTTATTGATTACGCCCTGAATACTTTTAAGCATTGATGAAGCTGTAAATTTCGATTTTTCAAAAGCTTCCAGGTATATGGGTAAGGCATTAAATGCCATGCTTGATGCATGGTAAACCGGACTTAGAAATCCTCTACTAAAAAGCTGACTAACGGAAGGTTTGGCTAACTCTGTTCCAATTGCAGCTAATGTTACCACAACAAAGATTGCCCTAACAAAAATATATGAGCCATACATTGGAACCAGGACTAGCTTGGTTGTGATTAATGGGATTAAAAAAGCAAATGCCAGAACTGGCAATATAAAAATAGGCTTTAAAAGCATTCTTCGGGGCCTTTCATAAAAGGCTAAAACAAGAGTTGAATATAACAATCCCCCCAAAATGGCAAACCAAGTAGGCAATACTGAGGCAAAAGCAAGATATGACACAAGGGCAATTATATGGATTATCAACAGTAAATAAGTTCTGAAATTCAGATTATTGCCAACTCTTGTAAAAACTGTAATTTCAATTGGATTAATAGCAATGGGCAAATTATTTTTCCCTAGGCTATACCCAATCAATGCCGATATGATACCAAGTGACAAATAAATAATCAGTAAGGTATAAATCAAATAATTGGTTACTATCACATTATTGCTTCCAGTTAATTGGATTAACAAGCTATTAAAAAATTCAACAATACCTTGTCCGTAAATCATGTAAAGCCTAATAGCTTTAAAAAGCGGAATTGAGAGCAGAGCCAAACCTCCACCCAGTAAAAGTCCAAGTACATTTGTGCCCAATATTAGTAATCCTAACTCCATAAGAACCCCTTCAAGTGCAATTCCCACCATTGGAGGTAGAATTACCGCGCTAGGCGATACTGACTTAAGTAAGGCACAAATCAGTGCAGCCCGCCAGAAGAATCCTCTCTGAATTGATGGTGCCGAAATAGCAGAAACGGTTAATACACCAAGCGATGCAAGTAATGTTCCTGCAGCCATAGGAACCATCAGGTTGTGAAGTACAGAACCCAATGTGATTTCCAGAGCACCCCAAATACTCCCTCCTATAATTGCCCTTTGCCACAATGGGCTAAGCTTGTATGCCACGCTATTCCCTTCCACCTGGTACTCTTGGATTTTGTACAACAATCAAGTAATCAATGGCCAGTACAAAAAGCAACACAAACTCAACATCCTGAAATCCTAAAAGGTTTAGGATAATAGTAGCAATGATAAACCCCAAGGTGAACCGCCTATACCTGTCAACCTTATGTAAATTTTTAACATTCCTAATATAAAACCTCAACCTATGCAAAATAATTGGTACAAATGCCAAGTAGAAAAGCCATACTCCCACTTTGTAAAATCCCAATCGAACTATTCCTGCCACTATAAGTAAACCAACAGTAAAAAGAATTAGTTTCCGCTCTGATATTCTGATTTTTCCCATTGCTTAAAAAATTGGTACCAAAATTGACAGCAATTATAAAAAAATTAGTTGATGATTTAAGCTATATTTGAATTCTATTGTTAACAATACAAATTTTTACCATCATGCAAAGGATTTTACTTGTTGTTTTGCTATTCGTTTCCTCTACCCTATTCGCCCAGATTAAACGAAGTGCTAATATCACCAGTAACGAACTTTTATACCACGTAAGCTTTCTGGCTTCCGATAGTTTAAAGGGGCGGCAACCAGGTACAGTTCAGGACAAAATTGCAGCTAAGTATATCCGCGACGAGTTTCGTGAATACGGCCTAACCCTTTTAGGCAAAAAAGGATATCAATTCTTTTCCTTTAAGAATTTTAACCCTGAATTCGAAAAGAAAACCAGCTTAATGATAAATGGTGAGAGGCTTGAGTTCAGTCGCGATTTTTCAGCACCTACTGTAAACGGATCGGACTCACTCTGCGCCGAAGCAATATTTGTTGGCAAAGGCGATAGTGTTGCATGCTATGAAAACATCAAGGTTCGAAGGAAATGGGCTGTAATTTATTACCCATTAGATGACTCAAAATACGTTTACTTGAACACTAAACCTTTAGAAATTGCTAAAAATCAAGGTGCTGCTGGGATTATTATTGTAAGTAACGACACATTATCAAAGTATATTGATGTTGATTTCCGTTCCCTTCCTAAACTCCCTATTTTCATTCTTTCGCCTGAGGCTTCAGCAAAACTTATTGCACCTATTGGCCAACCCTCCGCTATTGCTAAGAAAATTGCTGAGTATAGGATCCTCTCGCAACCCTTAGGAATTACTGTATGTGGAAAGGTAGCAAAGCTTTATAACTCCATTGAAACCCAGAATGTGGTTGCCATGCTCCGCGGCACCGACCCCAAGTACGCTAATGAATACATTGTAATTGGTGCACATTACGACCATTTAGGAATGGGTGAAATGGGGGGTAGCAGAAACCCCGGCCAACATGCCGTTCATAATGGAGCCGACGATAACGCTTCAGGCGTTGTGGCCATGCTTGAAATTGCTCAAAAGTTAGCATCGGAACAGATAAAAATTAAGCGTAGCATTGTGTTTGTGGCTTTTGGCGCCGAAGAGAAAGGACTCATCGGCTCTCAACGATTTGTTGATTCTGCGCTAATACCCATCGAGAACATCAAGGCTATGATAAACCTCGATATGGTTGGAAGGCTCCGCAATCGTGAACTCGAAGTTCACGGGGCAAAAACTTCACTTGAAGCCGACTCCATCCTCAACAAACTTAACTCCGATAGCTTATTTCACCTAAAACTCGTTCCCGACGGCTTTGGCCCATCGGATCATGCCTCGTTTTACTCCAAAAATATCCCCGTTTTCTTTATTCATACAGGACTACACGAAGACTACCACACCCCTAACGATGATGTTGCCCTGCTAAACATTGAAGGTATGCAACAGGTTGCAAGTTACACGTACCGATTAGCCTTTGAGCTTTCAACAATGCAGAAACCGCTTACCTTTACTAAGTCAAGCACCCGTTCACTTTCATCATCACGCACCCCAAAAATTAAGGTCAAATTAGGTATTATGCCCGATGTAAGCGGTACATCGGACGAAGGCCTAAAAGTTATGGGGGTTACCGAAGGTAAACCCGCCGAAATTGCAGGTATCCAGGTAGGCGATTTGATTATCGCCATAAACCAGAAACCCATAAAAAATATTTACGATTACACCGAAGCGCTTTCAGCCCTTGAACCTGGAACAAAAATAACTGTCAAGGTTTTAAGAGATAAAAACGAAATAGAGTTTTCTGTTGAACTTTAAACTTATATGGAAATGAAGAAATATTTAATTTTCTTTTTTGCACTTCTGATAACAATAACCGCTGCTATCTATCAGCGTCTTACAGGTCCAACTCACCCCAAACGGATTAGTTACACAATCGATAGTATTGAGTATAAATC
This sequence comes from Bacteroidales bacterium, assembly GCA_018056955.1. Classification (GTDB taxonomy): domain Bacteria; phylum Bacteroidota; class Bacteroidia; order Bacteroidales; family Tenuifilaceae; genus Tenuifilum; species Tenuifilum osseticum. The sequence goes on from JAGPEQ010000032.1 coordinate 25,835, forward strand.
GAAACTTATCCGCAGTGGGGAGAGCGATAGGGATACCAAAATAACCCTTAACCTACCTATTAATGCCACGGCAACCCTATATTACAAGAAATATAAGGTAGATGAAGATTTTATTGCTTTACCCTTCATGGCGATTGACCAAAACAAACAAGAAGTTTACCTACCCAAAATGCCTGCCGCTGCCAAACTTGAATACTATATCGAAATACTTGATGGCGCTGAAACCAAGCATTTTTTCAAAGAAAATCCCATCATCATTAGGTATAAAGATCCTGTGCCAGCCTGGGTCTTAATCCCTCACATTTTAATAATGTTCCTGGCTATGCTTTTCTCAAACCTAACCGGTTTGCAGGCTGCATTCAATATGCCCTCGTTTAAACGGAATATAACCATAAGCCTCGCCCTGCTATTTTTTGGTGGTTTAATCCTTGGCCCCATAGTCCAGAAGTTTGCATTTGGGGCCTACTGGACTGGCTTCCCCTTTGGTTATGACCTTACCGATAATAAAACCCTTATTGCTTTTGCAACATGGCTTATAGCTTATTTAATTAACCGCAAGAACGATAGGCCTGCTATAGCGATGTTTGCTGCAATTGTAACCATTATAGTTTTCTCAATTCCTCACAGCGTATGGGGATCGGAACTTGATTATGAAAGTGGAAAGGTTGTTACAGGATTCATTAACTCATTAATCCTCTTCTAATCAAGTTAGAACATAGAAAAAGAAAGGCCGTCGGTTATTCGACGGCCTTTTTGCTTAACTATCTTCTGATTAGTGTTTATGTTCACACGGTTTATCACAGGGTTCTTTTTGCTCCTTACCGCTGCAGCATCCTTCTTTCTTAATGCTATCGGCAGGTGAGTTGACCTTTGTTGAATCGCAGCAACTCTTTCCCTCTTCCTTGCTGTGACCACCACAGCATTCAGTTTTTTCTTGGTTTGTGGCATCGCTCGCCTTGGAACCGCAAGATGTCAAAGCTAAACTGCTGACAATAAGTAGCGATGAAGCAATCAATACTATTTTCTTCATTTTACAAGCTGTTTTTGGTTTGAATTTGCAAATAAAACCAATTCAACAAAAATGGGCAAATTTTTAAACATGTTATAAATCAAATCGGTAATTTATACCTAGCCCAAACCATCTGCCAGGTTGATTCACATTTGCTATATCAACATAATGGTTATCAAACAGATTATTCACATCAAAATAGATATTTACCTTTTTGAAAACATATCCAGCCCTTACATCCATTAGGAAAACGTTGGAATAAGCTATTGGAATTGATGTATTTGTATCGATATATTTTAAATACTCCCCATTTCTGTCCTGATACCTTATAGTCCAATTCAGGAAAAGGTTTTTAAAGGTATGTTGCGAACTCAATGTTAAGCAATGCCTTAAATAATCAAGCACGTAGTATGAATCAAGCTCGCTTTTACCCTTTTCGCTTTCGGTAAATGCATACGATAGAGTAATCCTATCGGTGTAAATATTAAGATTTTTAGTATTCACACTAAAGTTGACATTTGCACCCCACGAGTTAAGCTTAGTATAGTTTACAGTTGTCCAAACCGTTTCGTTTGCCGGTTTTACCCAGTCAATAATATCGCTACCCTGCCTGTAAAATAATGCAACCTCAGCCATCAATCTATTTCGATCCATTTTTATACCCGATTCATAGGTAGTGGCAAACTCTGCTTTTAGGTTTGGATTGCCAATATTGGTTGGGCCCTGGTAATATAAATCGGTAAAAGTTGGCAACCTGAACGATCGGTTAACCGAAACAAAAGGCCTTGCGTGCTGATACAGGTCGTATGACAAATCGGCACCCCAGGTCCAGATATCGCCAAACTTATTGGAATGATTAAACTGCCCGCCAAACGAGAATGAGAATTGATCAAAGAAGAAGCTTTGACTGGCAAAAGCCATAAGGTGATTACGCGAATCGCCTTTTTTGTAGTAAACATCTTCACCCCAAACCTTAACGGAATCGGCTAAAGGGGTTCCGAGCTTATTGCTCAGTATTTCCTCTCGCCTTAATTCAAGCCCTGCATCGGTTTTACCCCACCGGTAAAAACGACTTACCGAAAGTTTTGCTCCGTAAATATCGGTAGCATGGTAGTTATGCCCGGTATACCACACTGCCGGATTGCTTCGGAAAAGTTCAAACCTGTCGGTATGTTTACGGTAATAACCAGCTGTTTTCAATGCATAATTTTTCCATGATTTATCAATACTAACCGAACCTAAGATGGTTTTGGTAGCCTCATACTGGTTGGGATATTTAGGCGTATAAAAACTATTAGCCCCAAAACCCTTATCCTGATATCCTGCAAAAAAGTTAAGCTCTGCTTTATCGAGTGTATAAGATGTGTGAAGGTAGATATTAAGATTTTTGAAATCGGTATTCTCAATAT
>JAGPEQ010000094.1 GCA_018056955.1 Bacteroidales bacterium
GTATTCAGGTTTCCATTGAAATTGTTGCTCTCTAATGCTGGGTTCCATGACCATATTCGAGGTACATTTGCCCCATTTACCAGTTGAGTCCGCTGGGTGGCATCCATTAAACCCTGACCGGTCTCATCACCCCAGCGTGAAATAAATGTATCGTCCCAGTAAATGGTTGTGTTCAATTTACGGAAAGGACGAACCGATGAGGTAGTAACCCCGTCGCACTGCTCCACATCGTAAACGGGGAAATTGGTTGAACCGCGTCCCAAAAAAGTGGCCGAAGCATTGTAAACCCCAACCGGAACCTCGGCACCAGCATCGTTCTTAAAATCCCACAGTATATAGTTAATTCCCTTTTTCAAATTACGGTAAATTACTCTATCGCTACCGCTTGTGGAATAACCATTGCCGTCAATATCAATCAGTATAGCCACAAAGGCATCGATATTCATCTCCATTTTGAAAATTGCAACCGAGCTATAGGGACAGCCAATACGATTCTTTTCCAAGTACACATCGTAATCGGAAACGGGAAGCTGCATGGGTGTGCGCATGTAGTCGTAATCATAGAAAAGGGTATCCTCCGCCCACACCTGAATTTTAGGGGGAGCAAGGCGAGTGGTGGGCCAAATGCTGCGGTCAGGGTCATTCAAATATACCTTGTACTCCATGGCATTGGCGGTTTGGTCGTTATCCTTACTTTGGGCACGTTTAACATAGTGTGGTTCGGAAGCAACTGGAATTATACCATAGGAGTTTGATTGGAATTTGAATGAGAATGGGTAATACTGGAAATTGATTTTGTTAACAAACTCATCGGAAGTGAAAACGTAGAAAAAGTTATTTACAGGGTATTGGGTGAAACTTGTTGTTGTCATTTGCCATCCCTTACTATAAATACGGCCAGCAGGCTTATTGGGTTCACCGGGGTTAGTAATGATGTTGTTACTGGCATCGGTAACGGTGATATCAAAAAACTCAAGCGCCCACCTACCGTTGTCAAGATGTCTGAATTCAATATAGTAATCACCGGTTTGATCAGCAGTAAAAGAAAGAGGACTATAGCCCGTAGTTATAGTAATACCATTAAGTATGGCACCGTTAGGTCCAGTAATGGCCTGGGTGTAGCTGGTAATATAACCATTACCCGAAGTTGGCATAGCTGTTTCAGGGTAGGCTGTAGTCCCATCTGGTTTTCTTATTCTAAACCTTACTCTAGCCGGATTGGTATAAACATTTCCGCCATAATTCTGAGTGTTCATCTTAAACCCGAAAAACACCTTTTCGCCAGAACGTACACGGATGTATAACTTTTTCTCAGCTGCGCAATCGTAACCTGCAAAATCGTTACTACCGGTTTGAAAAACGTTAAACTCCAGCCAAAGCCTATCGCTTGAGTTGGGCATAAGCTGTTTTGTACCTTCAGAGTAAACGGATTTTACGCTAAGCGTTACGAGCGCAATTGCTCCCAGTAAATAAATCAGTCGTCTCATATTTATATTTATTACACCTTTATCGAGTTGATACTAATAAAAAAGGTAAGGCATAGTACAACACCTTAACCTATACTAAAACCTATACTGTTAATTTTAACTAAATTCCTCCTCCTCATGAAACCCAAATACAAAATGCACCGTATAAAAGCCTTTAAATCTATTAACTTATTGATTATTAAGATTTTACCTTGTTTTTTACTACTGTTATTGGTATAGCAATTTACGGCGATTTTTTAAAATACAAATTTTTTTCATAAAAAATGTTAGGAGAGGGGGTAGGATATATGGTGTGGGAGGGAGAAAAGGTTAGTTGATGGTTGTTTGTTATTGGTTGATGGTTAATTATGTGAATGTTTGCCATGTTGAGCGTTAGCGAAACATCACTCTGGCATGTGGAACTCGCCAAAGCATCTCCTTGAAATTGCTACTCTATAATCACTTTTAATTGGTTATCAGGCAATCGCTCTTTGCTATGCTTTTCCGTTGCGATGCTACGATTTACCCTTGCTCTTTGGCCTATGTATTGCGTGCATCGCAATACATGGGAGTAGTCATAGGGTTACAAATGTTACGCCCCTACAGGGCTGGGAACGTTGCTCGTTATTCGTGAACTGAGATGGAACGCAGATGACACAGATTAGGCAGATTTACGCTGTGAAACACAGTGAAATACAGTGTGAACTCTTTATAACCCTGTGATACAAACTAAGTTGTTGGTTGATAGTTGATGGTTGATGGTATATGAGATTACCTAAAGTCATGAATCTGAAATCTTAAATCTGAAATTTGAAATTTTTATCCTTTAACCTTTATCCTTTAACCTTATCCTTTACCCATTTGGTCTTAGAAAATCTTCCGCACTAGCTTGCTAATATTCGTTGTATTTATCCCTCTTCTGGGATGGGTGCGCTCTACCCTACAATTTTTCTCGTCAATCCTAAAACGTAATACATAGGCTGCCGGATAGCTGCTTTCCAGGCTTGAAAATCGTAAATCGTTTACAAAAAAGTAACCTTGATCAGAGTAATCAATGGTAAAGTAGTTTTTTGTAAACTCTTTTATTCGTTCTAAAGAACAACAAGTAGTAATATTTTTTTCCTTACCTTTTAATAATAGGGTATGGCTCACTATCTGTTTCTTAACGATGTTTACCTGCGACACCCGGTAACCCGACGAATCCTCAACCACAACCATCCAAACTAGGTTTGTAAGCGGTAATGGTGTTGAATGAATCCGGGTAAAATCAATTCCAGTTGTTGTTAACCTATCCCTAACTTCCCTCTCAAGCAATAATTTAATGTAAACATTCAACAAAAAGTAAAGCAAAACCACTGATAGCCCCAAAAGTGCTATAAACCTTTTTTGAAAGCGAGATTTTTCCCTCAAGAAAAGGAGTGCAGCAAGGGTTAGCACAAGTATAACCAACAAATTAATATCGATTATTGCCATGGCATCGAACGATATTCTTACACTACTAAAGGGTTCTAGGATACCGGTTCCATATGTGTTAAAAATATCCATAAGTAGATGCGAAAGCCAAGGTATCAATACCAGAGGCCACCAAAAACCAAATGGATGTCGGCTTTTGTAGTACCTACTTAAAAGATATCCCAGAAAAGCCGAACCTATAAACATTAGCAGAAGCGAATGGCTAAAACCTCTATGGATGAACATAGCCTCCACGGGATCAAAGAAAGGGGTAAAAGCAGCATCAAAATCGGGGATGTTTGCGGCAATAGCACCAATCACCATTGCTTTAGTTCCCAACTTACTGTTACCTAAAGCATGGCCAATAATGGCACCGGTTAGTGCGTGTGTTAACGAATCCATACAATTTAGCTACCTTTGCAAAACAATACGATGCTTCATAAAGTTCAAATTTACTTAAAATAATCGTGGGACGAAGAAGTAAGCCTCTGCTTGAGCAAATCCTGATTGAGGATATTGCTGCCGAAGGGAAAGCCATTGGAAAAGCCGATAACAAAGTTGTTTTTGTGCCTTTTGCCGTACCCGGCGATGTGGTTGACATACAGGTTACCAACAACCGAAAAAACTTCATGGAAGGGCACGTGGTTAAGTGGCACAAGTATTCACCTAACCGTATTGAACCCTTTTGTTCTCATTTTGGCCTTTGCGGTGGTTGCAAATGGCAAAACCTACCCTATGAGGAACAGCTAAAATTTAAGCAAAAACAGGTAACCGACCAGCTAAAACGCATTGGGAAACTTGAATTACCAGCTATATTGCCAATAATTGGATCAAAAAATATTACCCACTACCGTAATAAGCTGGAATTTACCTTTTCCGATAGCCGCTGGTTGACTCGCGAGGAAATTGAGCAAGCTGGCGAGATAGAAAGGGTTCCTGCACTGGGATACCATATTCCTGGTAGGTTCGACAAGGTTTTTGATGTAAGCAACTGTTACCTTCAACCCGAACCATCCAACTCAATCAGGCTGGCCGTTAGGAATTATGCTATAAAGCATGGAATTCCTTTCCTTAACCTTTACAACAAGCAAGGGTTACTGAGGAATCTGATTATTCGCACAGCAAGCACAGGTGAGGTAATGGCAATTCTATCGGTTACCCGATACAATAATGAGGTTCAGGAATTGCTGGAGTACATGCGTATCAGTTTCCCTCAAATTACCTCGTTGATGTACGTAGAAAATAGCAAGCTAAACGAAACCATAAGCGATTTGGAGGTTAAACTCTTTGCGGGTAAGGATCATATTATAGAAGCGATGGAGGATTTAAAGTTCAGGGTTGGACCTAAGTCGTTCTATCAAACCAACTCGGAGCAGGCACTAGAGCTATACAGGGTTGCCCGCAGCTTTGCTCAACTTTCAGGTAGTGAACTGGTTTACGATTTGTACACAGGTACAGGTACTATTGCCAACTTTGTGGCCAGGAATGCCAAAAAGGTTGTGGGTATAGAGTATGTGCCTGAGGCTATTGATGATGCCCGAATCAACTCGAAGCTAAATGGAATTGCAAATACAATTTTCTTTGCCGGCGACATCAAAGATTTGCTAAGCGATAAATTCATGGACGAGCATGGCAAACCCGATGTGGTAATACTTGATCCACCCCGTGCAGGAATCCACCCTGATGTTGCTAAAGCGCTGGTGGCTGTTCAGCCAGTTCGTATTGTTTACGTTAGCTGCAACCCAGCCACCCAGGCACGTGATATTGCCCTAATATCTGACATTTACAAGGTATCCCGTATTCAGCCTGTTGATATGTTCCCTCACACCCACCACGTGGAGAATGTGGTGCTTCTTGAGAAACGCTAATTGCAAGTTGTTGGTTGATAGTTATGGTTGATGGTATAGGAACCACCTATAATCTGAAATCTGAAATTTGAAATCTGAAATCTTGAGTTTTTATCCTTTAACCTTGAACTTTGAACCTTGATCAACAAACACTAAAAACGAAACACGCCTTACTCATGGGCGCTATTTCTTCCTCTGGTAGTAAAGTTGCAATTTCTTGCGGAAAACGCGTTCGTTGGCCTCGTTTATCCGTTTGATAAGTGCTTCGATAAGTTCTGTGCGGCCTTCAAGTTCAGAGCCTGAAACCACTTCGCCATCGGAGTAAACAATTTTTTCAATTTTATACCCATCAACACCCAGTGAGAGCGCCACGGCGGCATTGTAATCGTCGAAGATGATTACGGATGGCATGGTGTTCACATTATACTTAAGCACCGCAATCAAAACACGAGAGCTGATATACCTTATTTGGTCTTCACCCAGGTACTTGGCTCCGAGTAAGAGTTTTACCAGATCGATTTGAGCAACCTCCCGCATACGACGGTTGGCAACCATCTTGTCGTAATCGGATTGGTTTGTTGAAAGGAACAAATCGATAAAGGGTTGGGGTACGCCCTGCAGGTCTTTCAAATCGCCCTCTCTCTTACGGAGCTTATACTCCTTGTGTGCCAGCGGTTGGGTGTTTGGGTAGAAGTATGTCCATTTCCGGGTACGCTTGTACGATTGGGTCATGGGTTTAGGTTTCCACTTAGTTGCCGGACGCATCAGAATGGGGTCAGTTAGCCTGAGGTTTTGTGACTCCAGGGCATAAACCATGCAGTTGATAAAATGGATGTAACCGCCTCCTAAATTCCCATGGAGTGCAGACCACAACGTTTTGTAACTGGGTTGGGTCGAACTGTCGGCCCTGGATTCATCGTTGTATATTCTCTTGCTTTTAATGTAATCAACAAACTCCTTATCGAGGGTAACAGGATAGTAGGTGGCTGAGTTATCGGTAGTATCAATGAAAAGATCCTTGCCAGTGTGGTAAAGACCACGAACATCAACCACATAATCGGAGTCGTTAGCCAACTTTACATGGAGCTTGTAGTCGGCACCCCAGCGCATAGCCGCTATGGTTGGCTGTAACCCATGCTGTGAATAGGCAACTACTGTTGCGGATAATACTATGATTACTACCGATATTAATCTTTTCATACCCTTTGTTTTTCCTTCCGTAAAGTTAGTAAAATTGAAAACTTAAAGATTTTTTTTGATATTTTTTGTATGCTAAAATTTTAGAAGGTTTGTTAATCGATATTTATGTAAATTTGGTTTCTTAATACAGAAATCAAATATGCGTTTGCGTCGATTTTCTATACTTTTTCTTACAATAGCCCTTTGGGTAACGGCAATACTGGTTATTCCCACTCTGCTGCCTATCAACTTTCCCAAATTTAAGTGCCTTGGGATCACTATTCATACCGACTATCTGATTCACGTCGTGCTTTTTGTTCTACTTGTAATTTCACTTAAAATAGTGGGAATTAAAACCTCTAGTATTGGCGTTCTTATTTTACTTTTAGTGGCATCAGCGCTGGCTGAAGTATGGCAACTATATATCCCCCATAGAACATTTAATACCTACGATTTGATATCGAACATAATTGGAGTGGTAATTGGGTATGGGGTTGGGGGAAGGGTGAGGATAAAGGATAAAGGTTAAAGGATAAAGGTTAAAGGTTTAAAGTTCAAGATTTAAAACAAATTGTGATTGGGTTTGAAGGTTTAACTGATTGTTATTC
>JAGPEQ010000095.1 GCA_018056955.1 Bacteroidales bacterium
TCCAGTAATTGTCGATGGAGGATGGTTTATTCTTGAACATTCCAATAAGTATAACTTTACAGATAATCAGCATTTTTTGGAACACCGAGTTTACGGAAGTGTTAATTTCAGTATTTTTCAGAAAAAAAATTTTTAGCTGACTATTGCAAGATTAAAAACAAGGTATTACCTTTGCATCGCTTTTCAAGGGAAAAGTTAAAGCAAAAGATTGGTCCGGTAGTTCAGCTGGTTAGAATACATGCCTGTCACGCATGGGGTCGCGGGTTCGAGTCCCGTCCGGACCGCAAAAAAGCCTCGGGTTACTCCGGGGCTTTTTTATTTTTCGATACACAAGTCAATGTACCTCATTTTAATCCAAACTTTTCAATTGAATTTTTCAATTGACGAATCTCCTCTTAAAGTCTTACTACATCCTTATTATTATTAGAACGTAAAAGCTTGAAAATCCAAGGTAAGATTTAACTGTTCCCTTTCCCTCTACCTTCATCTAACTCCTTCATATTCCTTCTATTCCTATTCATTCTAACTCATTCCCGCCTCAAGCTTGGCGTTTCACGGCTCACGTTTCACGGGCTCAAACTTCCTCTAACTTCTTCTAACTCCAACATATTCCTCCTATTCCGATTCATTCCATTTATTCCGTTTCATTCCGTTTCATTCCGACTCATTCCCCTAAAAATTTACCCTGTTGAATTTGTAATTTCATGGTACATCAGTTTAATATATACCACAAATCAATAATTAGGTTCCTAACTCATTTTCAGCAATATTTATGTTGTTATTTAGATAACATTTAAATTGATTTTCTAAAATATTTTTTTTGACAAATGATTTTTTTTCTGATTAAGAATTGATTAAATTTAGTATATCTAAAAAAAAAGTATGGAAACAATATCAAACTGTCCAAAACTGGAAAAGTGCCCCATTTACCTGAAAAACGTTTTTTTCAATCCGAATGCGGGCGAAACCTACCGAAAAATTTACTGCACAGCTGGTAAAGAGAAGTATACAAGCTGTAAACGCTACCTTGTGTCGGAGAAGGTTGGCAAACCAGTACCTGAATCCGTTATGCCTAATTGCTCCTTAACAGTTGATGAAATTATAGCTAAGTATAATCTTTAAATCAAACTATTTATGAACTTAAACAATTTACCAATTGGGAAACGATTGGCATTGGGTTTTTCATTAATTATTGGTTTAATATTAGTTGTTGCCATTGCAGTTTTCATTTCGAATCGTAAAGTAAGGTTGGAGAGCAACAAGCAGGTTATGCTGAATAATTTATTAGCTAGTAACGCTGCTTTAAGTTCACACTTGCTCGATTTTATTCAATCAGGTAATCAGGTTGAACTCGACTCCGCCAAGTTCTACTTTACCAAATTTAAAAACCAACTCGAAATTCTTAAGCCCGTTGTTACTAAAAAAAACTATGGGCTAATTACAATTATTGAAGGAAATATTAAGGTAGTTGAAGATCAATTCGCAATACTTGAAAATAGCAATCAGTTTATAGCTCAAACCGCTACAGTGCTGGAGAGCTCATCGAATACTGCTCTTACCATAGCCGCCCGAGTTATGGGAGGAGAGGTTTCACGTGGCGTACAGCAGTTTTTGAATATACGGATAATGGAAAAGAATTACCTGATTTCAGGTAATGATGAACTGTATAGGAAATGGCTAACGGAAATTGATGATAATACCAGACTAGCATCCAGATTAGGGCTTAGTGAGATAGTAAGGGCGCTTGAACAGTATAAAGAAAGTTTCATTAAGCATGTCGAGGCCAAAAAAGATATTTTTGATGCCAAAAGTAAATCCCTTGAAGCAGTAACCCATACCCAAAGTTTGCTCCAAAAGGGAGTGATTTTATCGGCCGGATTACTGAACGATTCAGCTAAACATGGATTAACGGTGATAATTTTTGTGGTTTTGTCTATTGTCATCTTGAGTTCACTAATTGCATACAGGGTTACCCGAAGTATTACTGAACCTGTAAACTCAGGTGTGGAGCTAGCTCATAACCTATCCAAAGGGAACCTGGTTATTCATGCAAGTGAGTCAGCTAAAAGAGGCGATGAGTTAGGAAAGCTTTCACGTGCCCTTAACGACATGAGCGAGAAGCTGAAGGAGGTTATATCGACAATATATATCTCCTCAAATCACATTGCAGCTGCAAGCGAACAACTGAGTACCACTAGCCAACAGCTATCGCAGGGAGCATCGGAGCAGGCAAGTTCTGCTGAGGAGGTTTCTGCCTCAATGGAGCAAATGGTTGCCAATATTCAAAATAACACCGAAAATGCCAAGCAAGCCGAGCTCATTGCCTTTAAGAGTGTAGAGGGCATCCGTAAGGGATATGATTCTACTACATATGCCCTGAATAGCATGAAAAAGATTGCAGAAAAGGTTACCATTATTGGCGATATTGCTTTCCAAACCAACATACTTGCCCTTAATGCTGCAGTTGAAGCAGCCAGGGCAGGTGAGCATGGCAAGGGTTTTGCCGTGGTGGCTGCCGAAGTTCGTAAGCTTGCCGAACGCAGCCGTTTGGCCGCCGAGGAAATTAACAGAATTACCCACGATGGCGTTAAAATTGCCGACGATGCTGGTCGGTTGCTCTCAGAGATAGTTCCCGACATTGAAAAGACCGCAAGGCTAGTTCAGGAGATTGCTGCTGCAAGTATGGAGCAGAATGCTGGAGCTGATCAAATAAACTCTGCCATTCAGCAGCTTAACCAGGTTACACAGCAGAATGCTGCTGCTAGCGAGGAAATGGCTTCAGGTGCTGAGGAACTCAACAGCCAGGCCCAGCAACTAATTGATATTGTATCATTTTTTGACACCGGTGGAAAAGAAACCCTAACAACGTTGAGTAACCTTAAGAATGTTACTAAAAAGATTGCTCAAACTTCAATTACTCCTAAAACCGAATTCAAGGAATCCAAAAGAACAAAGTCAAAACCTAAGCTTTCCGATGGTATCGATATAAAGCTCTCAAATAATAGCGACGACACCAATTACGAAAAGTTTTAGCAAAAAGAGGCGATAAGCCTCTTTTTTTGTCTTGGGATTTTACTGGACATGACTTACTCTATTCCAAATTCGTCAATTGAATTTTACACTTGAGGAATCGACTAACATAATCTGATATTCTGAAACCTCGGAATGAAAGACTTTGATAAGCCTGGATTACCTCGATATGCCAATAGAATCACGTTATTTAAATGTTTTATGGTGCATCTATTGACTAACCTCGGTTTATTTTGTAAATTGAGAAAAATTCAACACTATGACAGCCGTTGCTAAGATAATTGAAACCCGTGGAGTAATGGTTAAGGAGGAAAAGGTTAAATCGCTTTCGGAGCGAATATACTCCAACACCATGGTTCTTGAAAACTATGAACCATACCCGGGCTACTACGGTAAGAATGTACCAACCGATGTAATACCTAGGTCAATCTTTTTAATCCTAGTTAGGGAGTACGACCATATGTTTTTAGCTCGGACTATGCAAAAATTATCCCGTGAGGCTAAACATGCTTGCATGGGTACATATGGATATATTGACCTGGAAGATCATCGTTACTACTGTATAAGGATTAAAAACCTCAGGTGTTTTGAGGAGATTCCAATAATCCAACAAAAGCTTGCTGAGCATGGCATCGATTTTAGACGTAGCAAGCCTGTAAATAGTATGGCCCTTATTACAATAGAAAAAACATTTCTTGTTGAACGATTCGACGAGGGTATTTATCTCGATTTAGCTGGCGATAACAAGTACTACATTGAAATTCCCCAGGAACTGAAATGGGACGACTTTAAGCTGATTACCAGTCATGTTAAGAATAACCTACAGAATAGTTTTTTTGATGCTGCCTTAGGGTATTTCTGGAAGGTTGACGGCCCACAGGATGTAATAAGAATTTACGATTTAAAGGCCAACCTGGAACGAATATCGGAAATACGTTCCAAATACCTGCAGGAAATTGAACGGTTCAATAAAACCCATTCGTAATCAATCTAACGACCAATCAATAGGCTCTTTACTAATGGAGGTAAGGAGCCTATTTGTTTTTGAAAAATGTTTACACCCAAAAAAACCTCTGCTAGCCGAAAGTGGCGATGGGTGCGGAGCCGTTAAAATAAAATGCTTGTTGGTATCTATAATACACGTTTTTGCCTGAGCATAGTTCCCCCAGAGGATAAACACTAACCCCTTATGTTGATCGGAAAGCGCTTTGATGGCAGCATCGGTAAAGGTTTCCCAGCCCTTGTTCTGATGTGAACCAGCCTGATTTGCCCTGACCGTGAGCGTTGCATTCAAAAGCAGCACGCCCTGTTTTGCCCATTTTTCCAAGTTACCGTGATTTGGTATGGGAAGTCCTAAATCGCTGTTTATCTCTTTAAAAATATTCTGAAGCGAGGGTGGGGCAGGAGTACCTTTAGGAACCGAAAAGCAGAGCCCGTGGGCTTGCCCTGGTCCATGGTAAGGATCTTGACCTAGGATAACCACCTTAACGCTATTGAATGGAGTATGATTAAATGCTGCAAAAATCTGTGAACCTGGAGGGTAAACAGTGTATTTTTTCTTCTCCTCTACCAAAAACTCTTTAAGTTTGATAAAGTAATCCTTTTTAAACTCATCCATTAAAACATTCTTCCAGGTCTCCTCAATTTGAGGCTTGATTTCACCTGTTGCTATGTTCATATTCCTGAAATTAAAAATTAAAACAAAGTAAAGTAAATAGTAACCACTTTAATAAATCACACGTAAAAAAAAATTAAATTTGTATTTAGAACATTGGGAAAAGTTAATTGAATGCACCAATACAAAAGTAGTTTAATCGGCAAAAAGTCAAAGCCATGAAGAAAGTTCAGGTTTCAAAAAACAAGGTTAAGAATTACCTCTCAGAACGTCTAGCACGAAGTATTGTGGATGCAGATGAGAATGCTTTGATTACAGTGCTCAGATACAATGCAATAGGTGGATTTGAATACCTTTCCGATGAGGATTTGTTTGAGTTTTTGAGCACATCAATACCAGAGCTTGATTTTGTTAGGCTTGCCGGGGCCGATGATGATAACTTGCAATTGGAGGTGAAAAAAGAGTACAAAGATGAGGAAGATGCTATCATTATCGATATACAACGAGCTATTCAAGTAATCTAATCAATCCGAACGAATTTGTTTAACCCATCGTAACATTTTGAACGATGGGTTGTTTATTTTAATAAAAATGTTAAGCCCATGAAGAATTTTGAGTTTTTCAATCCGGTAAGAATTCTATTTGGCGAAGGCCAAATTGATATGATTACACAGGAATTGTTACCTTATCAAACGATTCTGCTAACCTATGGGGGTGGAAGTATTAAACGGAATGGCGTTTACGATAAGGTTATTAGCGCCTTAAAAGGGAAAAAAGTATTAGAATTTAGCGGAATTGAGCCTAATCCACGGTACGAGACCCTCATAAAAGCTGTTAAGCTTGCCCGTGAAAATAATGTCGATTTTGTGCTGGCTGTTGGCGGCGGTTCAGTTATTGATGGAACAAAGTTTATTGTGGCATCAATTCCTTTTGAGGGTGAACCCTGGGATATTCTTACTAAAGGCATAAAGGTTGAGAAAGCTGTACCCTTTGGAACAGTGTTAACACTCCCTGCGACTGGTTCGGAGATGAATGCTGGCGCAGTTATTAGTAGGGAGGCAACCAAGGAAAAGTATGCTTTTGGTAGTCCTGCTGTATACCCAAAGTTCTCGGTTCTTGATCCTACAACTACATATTCGCTTCCTCAGAATCAGGTAGCTAATGGGGTTGTTGATGCATTTGCACATGTTCTTGAGCAGTACCTTACATACCCATCTAATTCGCCCATCCAGGATCGATTTGCCGAAGGTATTCTACAAACGCTCATTGAGGTTGGTCCAAAAACCTTGGAAAATCCAACCGATTACGACCTAAGAGCCAACTTTATGTGGAGTTGTACCATGGCTCTCAATGGATTGATTTCCACTGGCGTGCCTACCGATTGGGCTACCCACATGATAGGTCATGAGCTTACCGCATTCTTTGGACTTGATCACGGAGTTACTCTTGCTATAATTTATCCGGCTTTGCTATCCGAAATGGTTGAATTCAAAAAAGAGAAGCTACTACAGTATGGCAGTAGGGTTTGGAACCTAAACGGAAAAAATTTAACCCCTGAGCGGGCAATTGAGGAAACCGAGAAATTCTTTAGGAGTTTGGGCATAAAAACACGTTTGCCAGAGCATGGAATCAGCTTTGCCGACACTAAACCAATTGTTGACCGATTTGCTGCAAGAGGATGGAAGATGGGCGAAAATAAA
>JAGPEQ010000096.1 GCA_018056955.1 Bacteroidales bacterium
CACAAAAAAAGTAATTTTTTTAATTCCTTCAGCAAATTTAATGAGTTAATAATCTAATAGTTATAGAACAAAATCTCTAATGGCCGTCATTAGAGATTTTATTCCTATTGACGGATTTGGGTTAAACAAATATAATAAAATTTTAATTGATAAATGCAAGAAAGTACGCACGATTTTTAAACAAAAAAAGCCGTATTTAAATACGGCTTAGCTCTGCTTTGATTTTAAACTTCCCTTATACATTGAAAATCGCTGGTACTTACACTCCAAAGCTCCATTGAGTAAGTTGATTTTTTTTGAGGGACGAAGTCCAAAACTTCTGAGCGCTTCCTGGTTTGAGCTTATAATCCAAACATCGTACCCTGCATACTTATTCTTAAAAACATCGGAGAGCTGCTTATAGAAGTTTTCAATCTGCTCCTTCTTTAGCCTTTCGCCGTAAGGCGGGTTAGTTATTACAATACCCTTATCAACTTTTGGAGGATTGTAATCAAAAATTGAGGCCACCCCCAAATCAATCTTTTTATTCAACCCCGATTCTTTGATATTTTCCATGGCCGAGGCAATAGCCTGCTTTGATATATCGCGGCCTAGTATCAGGTACTCAAAATCACGTTCCCTACTATCATCGTTGTAAATGGATTGCAGTAGTTGCTCATCAAAATCGAGCCAGTTCTCAAACCCAAAGTGTTGGCGGAAAATACCCGGAGCAATACCATAGGCAATTAGTGCTGCTTCAATCAGAATGGTGCCTGAACCACACATGGGGTCAATAAACACGGAATCGCCATTCCACCCCGACAGCTTGATAAGCCCCGCAGCAAGCACCTCGTTAATTGGAGCTACATCCTGTGCTACCCTATATCCTCGCCTGTGTAACGACTCGCCCGATGAATCGAGCGATACGGTACAAACATCGTTATTCACATGGATATGAAAGGTGATGTGAGGTTTTTTGGGGTCGACAAAAGGACGCTTGCCAAACCTATCGCGGAACTGGTCGGCAATTGCATCTTTCAACTTTAAAGCAATGTACCGTGAATGTGGGAATAACTCCGAGTTCACAACGCTCTCCACGGCAAATTTGTGGGAAAGCTCCATTACTGAAGTCCAATCGAACTTGCGGGCATTCCCATAGAACTCATCGATTGTACGGGCGTTGAAAACATAAATGGGTTTTAGAACTCGCAGAGCGGTTCTTAGCCAAAAATTTGATTTATAGAGAGTCTCCTTGGTTCCGTAATAGGAAACCGAACGGCAACCAACCTCAATGTTTTCAGCTCCAATTTCCTTTAGCTCTTCGGCCAATACTTCTTCCAAACCCTGAAGGGTTTTGGCTACCATTTGAAATTTCTCGCTCATGATTACTAAGCTATCTACTTCTTGGGTTTTGCTTTTGTTACCAAAGGTTTACCATCCTGGGTTCTGTTTGAGAATGCTGAGAGAATTTTCTCGGCATCAGTAAACGGTACTGTGATGAACGAAAAGTCATCGCGAACCAGTATATCGTCAATATTCCTATCGGGTATTTTCACCTCTTTACGAATAAACTCTGAAATCTTCTTGGGAGTCATACCATCCTTTTTGCCAAGTCCAATAAACAAGCGTGTTGTTCCCTTGGTATCGACACGGAAGGTTCTAATTTCAGTGTAACTCGATACATCGAGCTGGCTTTTGAAGGCAAGCTTTAACAGGGCTGCCAGGGCTACCTCTGGACTGTTGGTCTCAATAAGATCATCAGCCATTCCAAGGTAATCCATATAGTTGCCCTGGTTTATAATCTCAACTAACTCCTCTTTAATCTTTTCGCGCTTAACAGCAACAATATCCTCAGCCGTTGGAAGCAACTCTTTACGAATATTAACCTTTGTGGCTTTCTGGAAATAGTTCAGCTTACGATATTCCTCGGGCGAAACAAATGTAATGGCTGTTCCCTGCTTTCCGGCACGTCCGGTACGTCCTATGCGGTGAATGTACGATTCGGGATCCTGTGGAAGGCTGTAGTTAATCACATGGGTTAAATCAACAATGTCGATACCCCGTGCAGCCACATCGGTAGCAATAAGAATATTTATATGCTTTTTACGGAAACGGCTCAAGGTTTTTTCACGCTGTGCCTGTGAAATTTCACCATGTAATCCCTCAGCAGCATAACCCCGTTCAATTAGCTTTCCGGTAACTACATCCACATCGTTGCGGGTACGACAGAACACCAGTCCGTAAAATTCGGGCTCAATATCAATAATTCGGGTAAGAGCATCAAACTTATCGCCTTCGCGCACCTCAAAGTAAATCTGATCCGTTAAGCCAGTGGTGGGTTTTGCCTTGTCAACCTCAAGCCTCTTGGGCTCCTTCATGTAGTTTTTAGCTAGCTTCACAATACGATCGGGCATTGTAGCCGAGAAAAGTAGTACCCTTTTCTCCTTGGGAGTGTGACGCATAATCTCCTCAATATCCTCAATGAAACCCATGTTAAGCATTTCATCGGCCTCATCGAGAACAAATATCTGGAGCTGACTAAAGTCGAGATCGCCACGGTTGATTAGGTCGAGAATGCGACCGGGTGTACCAACCACCACATCTACACCTTTTTTTATACGGCGCTGTTGCTCCGAGATTGATTGCCCCCCGTAAACAGCGGTAATAATAATTCGCTTATCGGCCAGCGATAGCATCTCGTCGCAAACCTGAAGTGCGAGCTCGCGGGTTGGTACAAGGACTAATGCCTTAATTCCCTTGGGTTGACCATCGAGTAAATCGATTATTGGTAAGCCAAAGGCTGCTGTTTTACCAGTACCTGTTTGAGCTTGGGCTATTATATCGCAGCTTTCGTTCAGCAATACCGGAATGGTTATTTTCTGGATAGGCGATGGTTGCTCAAAACCCTTTTTCTTAATTGCTAGAAGGGCTTTTACCGATAAACCCAACTGCCTGAATTCATTATTTATCTCCATAACATAATTAATTGGTCAAAAAACGACCTGTGAAAAGTATTAAAACACTAATTTAAAAAAAAACTGAAAAATTATTGTACTAAATGCTTATATCGAGTCCAATTGTTAATCACCTCAAGGCTTTTAATGAACGATTCGTTGTGTTCATTGGTAACCTGATAGTAAAAACCTGAACCAAAAAGCGATTGGGCAAACAAACCTTTCAGCTGGAGTTTTAGTTCAGCTTTGGAAGTTTGAATACCAGTGCTATCGCGAGCTATTTGCCGGGATTCGGCATAGGAATAGAGTTCATCCAATATGTTATCGGTAACCTCAAAGTTTTTGTTGTAGACTTCAAACTTCGGGTATTTCTTCTTAAGCAATTCACGGTTAGCATCAACCCAGGTTATAGCAAACTGGTTAATTAAACCTGATCGAACAAGTTTACCGTAGTATTCAGAGTAGTAAGTTGTATCGAGTGGAACAAAAACATCGGGCATTATGCCACCGCCACCATAAACCACCTTCTTTTTAACCAGAGTGGTGTACTTAAGCGAATCGGGAAAATGGACACTATCCTGATTGAAAAACTCACCTCTACTATACCGATTATCCAAATCGGAATAGTAATCCTTTACATCACCCATTTTGTATGGTTTCTGGATGGCTCGGCCGGTAGGTGTAAAGTATTTGGCCACGGTTAACCTAATCATGGAACCATCGGGCAAGGGAAGTTGATTCTGGACAAGCCCTTTGCCAAAAGTTCTTCGACCAACAACTATACCACGATCCCAGTCCTGAATTGCACCAGCAAGAATCTCGCTTGCGGAGGCTGAACCCTCGTCGGTTATTATCACAAGCCGGCCCTTAAATGGCTTACGGCCACGGAAATGGGAGAAGTAGTCGGTTCGGGGGCTATTTCGGCCCTGGGTATAAACCACTAGCTTACCGGGTTCAAGAAGGTAGCTTGCCAGCTCGTATGCCGAGTTAAGGAAGCCTCCTCCATTGTTCCTTAAATCGATTATTAAGTCGGCCATTTTCTCCTTCTCAAGTTTCTCAAGAGCCTCAACAAACTCCTGCTCGGTTGTGGCAGCAAATCGATTTATTTTGATATACCCAATACCCGGACGAGCCATGTATGAAGCATCAATACTGTAAATGGGTATTTTATCGCGGATTATGGTAAAATCTAGTAGCTGGGAAACACCCTTACGTAAAATTTTCACATCAACCCTGGTACCTTTGGGCCCACGCAGTAGCTTATGGACATCGGGGATTTTTAACCCAATATTGGTAATTGGCTTCCCGTCGATTTCAACTATCCTGTCACCGGCCATAATACCAACACGTTCCGATGGACCTCCGGAAATGGGATTAACTACTATTAAGGTATCGTTAAGGATGTTAAACTCAACACCAATTCCCTCAAAGTTTCCCTCAAGGGGTTCGTTCATGGCCTGAACATCTTCCTTTGAGATATAGATTGAATGGGGATCGAGCTGTCCCAGAATTTCAATAATGGCATCGTCAACCAGCTGATTTACGTTGATGGTATCAACGTAGTTACCTGATAGGTACTGAATAAAGCGAACAAATTTATATGCGCTAAAGCTAGAATTGTTTTGAGCGCCTGCCGAGAAAAACAGGGCAAAAACTAAAAGAAAAATTGACAATAATTTTTTCATACACAGTAATAAAATTTTACTCCCACTCTATTGTGGCGGGGGGTTTTGAGCTGATATCGTAAACCACTCTATTAATGCCTTTTACCCTATTAATAATCTCGTTTGAGATACGGGCCAGGAATTCGTGAGGGAAATGGAACCAATCAGCGGTCATTCCATCAGTAGAGGTAACAGCACGTAAGGCTACTACAAATTCATATGTGCGTTCATCGCCCATTACACCCACTGACTGGACGGGAAGTAGAATGGCTCCGGCCTGCCAAATCTTATCGTACAAACCTGCTTCGCGTAATCCTTGTATGTAAATGCTATCGGCCTCCTGCAAGAGTCGTACTTTTTCTGGTGTAACTTCGCCAAGTATTCTAATCCCCAGACCAGGCCCGGGAAAAGGATGGCGATTAAGGATACCCCCGGGTAAACCCAACTCCTTGCCAACCCTGCGAACCTCATCCTTAAAAAGTAGGCGTAAAGGCTCAATTACCTTTAGGTTCATTTTTTCGGGTAGCCCGCCCACGTTATGGTGCGATTTTATGGTGGCTGATGGGCCATTAACCGATACCGATTCAATTACATCGGGGTAGATAGTTCCCTGACCAAGCCATTTTACATCCTTAATCTTATGCGCTTCCTCGTCAAAAACCTCAATGAAGATTCGCCCAATAATTTTCCGTTTCTGTTCCGGGTCGGAAACACCCTTTAGCTCACTATAGAATCGTTGACTGGCGTCAACGCCAATTACATTGAGACCCAAAGTTTTGTAGGACTCCAATACCTGCGAAAACTCGTTTTTACGAAGTAGTCCATTATCAACAAATATACACGTCAAATTTGGGCCTACAGCTTTATGCAACAGCATAGCGGCAACCGATGAGTCCACCCCACCAGAAAGGCCCAGAACAACCTTATCATTACCTAACTGGTTTCTGAGATTCGATACTGTTTCATCGATAAACGATGCGGGTGTCCAATCCTGGTTGCAGCCACAAATATCAACTACAAAATTTTTGAGTAGCTTTGATCCCTCAACGCTGTGATACACCTCCGGGTGAAACTGAATACCGTAGGTTTGCTCGCCCAATACGCTAAATGCGCCTACTTTTACATCGGCAGTGCTGGCAACAACTTTAAAGTTATCAGGAATTTTTGCTATGGTATCGCCATGCGACATCCAAACCTGCGATTTTGGCGATAGGCTCGTGAAAAGCGGGCAGTTACTATCAACAACCTCCAAAGTAGCCCGGCCGTACTCCCTTATGGCCGATGGTAAAACCTCACCCCCATTGGTATGGGATAGTAACTGTGCTCCGTAGCAAATTCCAAGCAAAGGGTATCTACCCCTAATATCAGTCAAATCGGGCATTGGAGCATTATTATCCCTCACGGAAAAAGGGCTTCCGGATAGTATAACCCCCTTAACGGTATTGTCGAGCTTTGGGATTCGGTTAAATGGGTGAATCTCGCAGTAAACATTGAACTCTCTAATTCTACGTGCTATTAGCTGGGTATACTGGGAGCCAAAATCGAGTATCAAAATTTTTTGATGCATGGTAACACAAACACTTTGAATTGCAAAGGTAAGAAAATAGAACAAATTATTGGCCGATTTGCTTATCGGTTTTAATATTTATGATTAAATAGCTCAAATAATTGATTAATAGGTTGATTTTGGTTCAACCGAAAAGGTGAGGCCGTCGTTTACAACTTC
>JAGPEQ010000097.1 GCA_018056955.1 Bacteroidales bacterium
GCGAAAAGTTTAGCCGTCAGCTGGGGATATTCACAGGCATTTACCCGGTTAAGCATCAGGCTTTCATTACCCGTCGTTTGCCATGGCTGGGCATAAACGGTAATCCGCTTGGAATGCTTATCGATAGGAGGAACTACAAAGGCTTTGTGGCCGTTTACGGGCAGCAACTTGCTGAAACAGGACAAATTATTGGCTGTGCTTCTCCGGCAGTTGATCCACGCGAAGCCGATAAAAACCTCAAGATTAACTCGCAGGACTTCCTCGAGATTGCCTCGGAGATATTCTCCAATTGGATACCGCAACTTAGTTCCGTTGGCTTCCAAGCCGTTTGGGCAGGTTACTATGTGGAACCCCGCATGTTTATCGACACCAAGCACGGTCTGTTCACTGGCTTACGAGGACAGGGCTTTATGCTGGGTATGGGGTTGGCCAAGATGTACGTTGATGAGTTAATGGGTCGTCAGGTACCCGAGTACTTCAAACGCTTAAGCCTTGAAGGCGATGGCTTACCCGAAAAGGCATTCAAGTAGAAACCAGTAAAAATCGATATGTTTGGGACTCCCCGTTTGGCTTATGCCAACGGGGATTTTTTTAAGGAGCTGATGGTTGAATTGTTTCAATTACAATCTCCTGTTTCACCCAACGCTTCTGGTTTCGATCCCATAAATACTTTTCGCCCATGGAGTCTTCAACAGTCCTCTGTGGGTATTGGTAGGTTATTTTCCAGGTAGGTTCATTATCGGGTTCAAAGTGGATCACGGTATCGTACCAGTACATGCTGGCACCCGGATTGAAATGCTCATTTACCCTCTCCAACGATCCATCGGAACGGAAATGAAGAGTGTTTGACACATTGTAACTCAGGTTGATGTTTTCAAGCGTAATAACCACCCCACCCTTCAGGCTGTAAACCTCAATTAGCTGCTTACTATCCACCCAAGGATACACCTTAACGGAAATGACTCCTCCTGCAAAGTGGTATAACAATGTGTCAGCAATTTGAGGTTTTTCCTTTTGCTTAACCCGTAAAGTATCCTTTTTGATGATTTTTGGAGGTTTGGGCTTAACCCTTACAGTCGCTTTAGTAACTGTATCGTTAGGCGGGAAAACCTTCTTTCTCCCTAGTGAATCCCTACTGTTCAATTCATTCCGCAGTTTGGCTATTTCGCTCGATAAGGTATCGATTGAGCGGGACAACCTTTCGGTATCGCTCTGCCTTGTGCATCCAACCAATGCCAAAAACGAAAGTACAATATATCTCATGGCAACAATTTCTTTCAATAAAACAAACCATGTGCCAAATACGGATTTCATAGGGGCTTTAACAGCCAAATGCGCCTGGTGATAAAATGTTAATAAAATGGTAACGCGCAACTTGCCAATCATTAACATATCTGCCTTACATTTACTGCACCAACCCCCTAAAACCTAAAGCCATGAAACAAAAAATCCAAATCTTAAAGTTTATAACGGCAACGTTTCTGCTAGCCATTGTATTAGGATTTACAGCATGTGAAAAGGATATTCCCGTTAATCCAAAGGACAAAACATTGAATGTGGAAACCGCCATGCCACAGGACACCTTTGACATGGCAACAGGATATTTACTGGAGAACTTTGAAACCGGAACAAAAACAGCTTATGCCGGAGCAACAGTAACACTATCGACCGGTAAATGGTACCTGAACAATGCCCTAATTGGTACATCAACCAGCGATAGGAAAAATGGCACCAAATCGGTACGAATTGTCAACACGGGTAAGGTTACCATGCAGTTCAATAAGGCCAATGGTGCAGCAACCGTTGAGGTTTACCATGCCAAGTATGGCAGCGATGGAAATAGCACATGGGAATTATGGGTGTCAACCAACAGCGGAAGCACATGGAGCAAAGTGGGTTCAACGGTAACCACCTCATCAACCACGCTTACAAAGGCAACCTTTACGGTTAACCTTTCAGGCAATGTTCGGTTTGAGATCAGAAAGGTTTCCGGAGGGTCGTACCGGATTAACATTGATGACTTCAAGGTTTACGATTACTCAACCTCACCTACCCGCGACGATAATATGGCGTTGGGCAACCCATCGGGGGCTGTGGCAAGCACTGCATATCCCAATAACTACCTGATGGTTAAACCCCAGTATGTGCTATCGTACAACAACAGCAAGCTTACCTGCAACTGGGTTTCGTGGCATTTGAGTAGTGCATGGATTGGCTCTGCCCCAAGGCAGGACGACTTTAGGGCCGACAACACCCTACCCTCAAGTTGGGTTTGGGTTGGCGGAACCGACTACAGCGGTTCAGGGTTTGACCGCGGCCACATGTGCCCCAGCGCCGACAGAACAGGCTCAATTACCGATAACTCGGCCACTTTCCTAATGACCAACATGGTACCCCAAGCTCCCAAAAACAACCAGATTACCTGGGCTAACCTTGAGAATTACTGCAGAACTCTTGTTGATGCAGGCAACGAGCTATATATCATTTCTGGTCCATGGGGGCAGGGCGGAACCGGTTCAGCAGGGTATAAAACCACCATATCCACCAAAAAAATTACCGTTCCTGCATACGTTTGGAAAGTAATTGTAGTGCTACCGGTTGGCTCAAATGATATTTCGCGAATCACTACCTCAACACGAGTAATTGCCGTCTGGATGCCTAATACCCAAACCGTTAACAGCCAACCCTGGGGCTACTACCGAACCACGGTTGATTACATCGAAAGCCAAACCGGCTATAATTTTCTATCGAACGTATCAACATCAATCCAAAGTGTAATTGAATCAAAGGTTGATAGCGGACCAACAAACTAATCCTAAAAAAATCACCATAAAAAAAGGGTCGCAATTGCTTGCGGCCCTTTTGTCTTCTATTCTTTAACTCTCTACTCTGTTCTTTCGTTATTCATAAACCCCTGCATTTCCAAAACCCTCAGTAAATTCTTTGAGAATGCCACATTGTCCTTCAGGGTGTAACGCTTATCGGTAAAAATTTGAGCCAGTGTTTCCTTTTGGTTCTCCTCCAGCAAACGCTTGGTTAGCGGTAACGACTCCTTATGCTGATAAATTTGATCGATATCACCCTCAGAGTAATCGTGGTAAACATCGTAGTGCACAACACCTGCAAGCGGCAACCTATCGGTTAAGTCGGGGTGCTCATCGGGATAACCCATTACCACTGTTGTTACAGGCACAACACCCTTGGGTAATTTCAGCACCTCAATAATCTTATCGGCAGTATAGGTTGTAGTTCCAAGGTAACATATTCCAAGACCCTTCTCCTCGGCGGCAATGCATACGTTTTGGGCTACCAAAAGGGCATCAATTGCAGCGGTAAAGAACGACAAAAAGTTATCGTACCCCGGGTTGGCCTTACGCTGTAAGCACCACTTGTTAAAGCGGTTAAAATCCGCACAAAAGGTGAGCACCACTGGTGCCTGCACTACCATCTGCTGGTTAAAATGCAATGGTAAAAGCTTACGCTTCACCTCCTCATCGCGTGTAACAATTATGCTGTACACCTGCATATTACCAGTGGTAGATGCACGAGTTCCTGCGGTTAGGATTTCCTGAAGTAGCGAATCGTCAATGGGGTCGCTCTTGTACTTTCGAATTGAACGATGCGATAGCAATGCTTTCATCTCATTCTTGATTTATCAACTTACAAATAAAATAAAATAGCACTACGGAAGTGCTATTTTGATGTATGTTATTGAACAACTTTTTAAAAGTAATGGTTATCCTAACTCCTTCTCAATGAGGTAATGGTTTCTGTCGGCAGAGCTGCGCGACACCAACTCACCAATAAAACCTGCCGTAAAGAGTTGGACACCAATTATGGCAACCACAAGAGCTATGTAAAAAAGTGGTTGATCGGTAACAGGCCTGTACTTTAAATGATGAAACTGTGCCCAAAGCTTACTACCTACCAACCATACGGCAATAGCACCACCGGTAATAAACATAAGGGTTCCAAGGGTTCCAAAGAAGTGCATAGGCTTTTTACCAAAGCGCGACACAAACATCACCGATAGAAGGTCAAGAAATCCATTGATAAACCTTGTCCAGCCAAATTTTGTGGTGCCGTACTTGCGCTCCCTGTGCTGCACAACCTTTTCGCCAATTCGCTTAAATCCGGCCTGACGGGCAATTACAGGAATATACCTATGCATTTCGCCATAAACCTCAATGCTCTTAACCACATTGTGGCGGTAGGCCTTAAGGCCACAGTTCATATCGTGTAGCTTTATACCGCTTACCATACGCACGGTGGCATTGTAAAGTTTACTGGGGATCCGCTTGGTAAGCAAGGGGTCGAACCGCTTCTTCTTCCAACCCGAAACAAGGTCGTAGCCTTGTTCCTTGACCATACGGTAAAGCTCAGGAATTTCATCGGGGCTATCCTGCAGGTCGGCGTCCATGGTAAACACCACATCGCCTTGAGCGGCTGTAAAGCCAACCTGCAGGGCAGCCGATTTACCGTAGTTCCTCAGAAACTTAATCCCCCTCAGGGATGGAAACTTGAGCCTCAGGCTCTCAATTACCGCCCAGCTGTTATCGTTACTACCATCGTCAACCATAATTACCTCGTAGGTAAAATGGTTCTGGGTCATAACCTGGGCAATCCATTCCATTAACTCGGGGAGCGACTCCTCCTCGTTGTACAGAGGAACTACGATAGAAATATCCATATTGATGTTTGGTTACTATTCAATAACTTCACCGCCACCAGCAAAAGGCGATTTTTCCTTCTTCAGAAAGATAGAAGTGATCAGTGAGAATATGAATCCCATCAGAACCATTCCGAGTAACGATGAAATAGTCATGATTAGCGGAGTCATAAACTTTTTCTGCATCTCTACAGCCATTTCAATTTGCTCATCGGGCATACCCCTCTTTACAAGTTCCTCCTCAGCAATGGCTAACATCTTACTTACAAAGTCGGGATCAATAAGGGTAATTTGAATATAAGTAAATACAGCCACAATCACTCCCGCAAAAAGTGTAATTAAAACACCAAAGCCCAAGGCATTACCATAGGTAATTGCACCCTCTAACACCTCATCGCGATACGTTTTAGTACCCCATACGATAATACCAATTATAATGGCATAGTTTATTATGCTAACCCAAAACGGTGGTTTTACAATACCTGCCAAGTAAGTAATCAGGCTTAGAATTATGAGTGCAACACCCATTATTAAACCGTAATTCATTGAATGCTTAAGCATAGGGTTTCCTTGTTTTTCCATTTTTGTATTCGGTTTAGTTTCATTGCAAATATATGAATTTTGCTAAAAAAAGCTAGTAGGTTCAACAGGTATTGTAAAGTTTAGCTATCTTTGCAGCGGGTAAGTCTTATACGACCAGCTCCTGCTGAACCCCCCCAGGACCGGAAGGTAGCAAGGGTAAGCGGTTGTAGCGGTGCGATATAAGTAGCTTACCCACTTTTTTTATACCTCATTTTAAGCGTAACTTTGTAAAAATTTCAAAGAAAAATCGCAAATGCCTCGATTTAAGTTAACCATAGAGTACGACGGTTCAAGGTACCGCGGGTGGCAATTCCAGCGCGAAGCCGCCACAGTAATGGGCAAGCTAATGGATGCCATCAAGGAGGTTTACAAGGTAAGCAGCTATGAGCTTTACGGAGCAGGACGTACCGATGCTGGCGTGCACGCTCTGGGGCAGGTTGCCCACCTCGATATCGACTCGGCAATGCCACCCTACGTTGCCATGGAAAGGATGAATGAGGTTCTTCCTGCATCAATCAATATCCTTGATATGGCAAAGGTTTCACCTCGCTTCCACGCACGCTACGATGCCAAGCACCGCAGCTACGTGTACCACATTTCGCGCAGGCGAACAGCCTTTGGCAAGGACTACTGCTGGTGGGTTAAGGAACCGCTTAACGTTGAGGCTATGGCAGCCGTTACCCATCACTTTACCGGGATGAAGGACTACAAATCGTTTGGCGCACCTGAAAAGGAAGGAGAATCGACCCTTGTAAAAATTGACCACCTAAAAATATTTGAGGTTGACGATTCAATTCTCATACATATCGTGGGGTCACACTTCCTTTGGAAGCAGGTACGCCGAATGGTGGGCACACTGGTTCAGGTTGGACTGGGCAAATTATCGGAGGCCGATATCGACTCGTTCTTCAGTGAGTACTCAACCCTTCCGGCAAAGTTTACTGCTCCCCCATCGGGGTTGTACCTGGAACACGTTTACTATGCCGGCGAAAGCATAAACCAGGAGCCAACCTGGTTAATAAACATTGGCAAGTATTAATTTAAAACC
>JAGPEQ010000098.1 GCA_018056955.1 Bacteroidales bacterium
TTAAATTTGATGAGGTGGCGCCTAAATGCAGCTTTATTACCCCGGTACCCGGTGGTGTTGGTCCCCTCACCATTGCCTCGTTGCTCAAAAATACCCTCAAGGCAGCCAGGAAGGAGGTTTACGGATAGCATAGGCATTAACTTCCCCTGTGCATAAAGAAAAATCAAAACTTTATTACATCATTAACAAAATTAGTCAATGCAAAAAGTACTAGTAACAGGTGGAGCGGGATACATCGGTTCAGTTTTGGTGCGTCAACTTCTGGAGCATAATTATAGGGTGGTTGTTTTGGATAGCTTAATGTACGGAGGAGAATCTCTGCTTGATTTATTCAACAACAATAATTTTGATTTTGTAAAAGGCGATATTCGACGTGAAGAAGATATTGCCATGGCTATGAAAGGGGTAGATTTTGTTGTGCACCTTGCCGCTATAGTTGGCGATCCCGCCTGTGCCAAACAACCCGAATTAGCCAAAAGCACTAACCTCGATGGGAGCAAGCTACTCTACTCAATTGCCAATAAAATGGGGGTAAAACGTTTTATTTTTTCCTCAACCTGCAGTAATTACGGTAGAATGGCCAACCCCAATATTATGGTTGACGAGATGTCGGAACTTGCACCAGTTTCACTATACGCCGAAACCAAAGTTGGAGTAGAAAAGTTTTTACTATCGCAACCCAAATCCAACACGTGTAAACCAACTGTTCTTCGATTCTCCACTGTTTACGGGTTATCCTTACGGCCACGATTTGACCTGACAGTAAATGAGTTTACAAAGGAGTTGGCCCTGGGAAGGGAGCTGGTTATTTTCGGCGAGCAGTTCTGGAGGCCATATTGCCACGTAGTGGACCTGGCCCGATCAGTACTCATAGCACTCGAAGCCCCAATGGAAAAGGTTGCGTTCAACGTATATAATGTTGGTGATTCAAGCGAAAACTACCAGAAAAAAATGATTGTTGAGGAAATTAAGAAATTTATTCCGGACTCCAAAATTAAGTATATCCAGAAAAATGAGGACCCTCGCGATTACCGGGTATCATTTGAAAAAATAAAAAATGAACTGGGTTTTAGTATTACACAACGTGTACCCGATGGTATTTCGCAGATTCTGAAAGTAATAAAACAGAGAATTCTTTTAAACCCTGATAATGCCGAGTTTAAAAACGTATAACTTGAAATGTGAAGGATTATAATTTTGAACTTTACGCTATAACGTAGCTATAACAATTGTTTAAGTTGGAATTTTGTACGATGACTAGCAAGTATTCCAACTCATAAAAGAATTTCTACAAATGAAGCTGCTGGCAAGTATTTACCATTTACTATTAAAGCATCACCTTAAAGAAAAACGAAGGGAGTACCTGAAAAAGTTTGATATTGACCCAACAGTCAGGCTACCCTACCTGGAAAATACCTGGTTTCATGGTAACATTCACATTGGAAAAAACACCTACTTCAATGGCGGGCGAATAGTAACCGGACCTAAATCAAAAGTGGTAATCGGAGAATGGTGTGCCATAGGGCATAATGTGAACATCATTGCATGGACACATGATACAGAGGAAAGTACCGGGCCAATGAACAAAAGGCCTACGATTGAGAAAGATATCAGAATTGGCAACCACGTGTGGGTAGGCACTAACGTATTTATCCGCGAAGGAGTCACCATTGGTGATAATTCAATCATTGGGGCCAATAGTTTAGTAATTAATGACGTTGAGGGCAACTCTATTGTTGGTGGAGTTCCTGCACGTCTAATTAAATATAAAAATGAATCAGCCTAAGTTTGATGAAATTGTAGATTTTATTCATAGCACTTATCCCGGTACGGGTATTATACCGCTACATTCCCCCGTATTTAAAGGCAAAGAAAAGGATTACTTGCTTTCCTGCATAGATTCTACCTTTGTATCAAGCGTAGGCCAGTATGTTGATAAGTTTGAGGAGGTTGTTGCCACCTATACGGGGTCTAAGAAAGCAGTTGTTACGGTTAATGGAACCAACGCCTTACACTTAGCACTCCTTGCCGCTGGGGTTAAGCATGATGATGAAGTTATAACCCAGCCGGTTACCTTTATTGCCACAGCCAACGCTATTGCCTACTGCAACGCACATCCTGTTTTTATTGATGTGGATAGAGATACCTTAGGGTTGTCGCCCGAAAAGCTCGATTCCTGGTTAAAATTGAATACTGAAACACGAAAAAATCAGAATAGCAATAGCTATGGATTATATAATAAGCATACTGGCAGAAAAATATCTGCTGTAGTTCCCATGCACACATTTGGCCATCCCTGCCGAATTGAAGATATTGTTGAAATCTGCAATCAGCATAATATTCCTGTTGTTGAGGATGCTGCTGAAAGTCTGGGTAGCTTCTACAAGGGTAGGCATACCGGAACATTTAGCAAAATGGGCGTTCTGAGTTTTAACGGCAACAAGATTGTAACTACCGGGGGCGGCGGAATGATTCTTACTGATGATGTTGAACTAGGTAAAAAACTTAAGCACCTGACCACCCAGGCAAAGGTTCCACATCCATGGGAGTTTTATCATGATGAAGTTGGATACAACTACCGAATGCCCAACATTAATGCAGCGTTGGGTGTGGCACAAATGGAGCAAATTGAAATCTTTCTTAAAAATAAAAGGGAAACGGCACTTAGGTATAAGGCCTACTTCGAGTCAATTGGCGTAAACTTTTTCACCGAACCGGTTCACTCTAAATCAAACTACTGGCTTAATGCCATAGTGTTGTCGGACAGGGCAGAGAGGGACTCATTTCTAGCCTACTCAAACGATAAAGGCATTGCCACCCGACCAATGTGGACGCTTATGAACAAGCTGCCAATGTTTAAAAACGAGCAGACTGATGATCTTACCAATGCCCAATGGCTAGAGGATAGAGTTGTTAACATTCCAAGCAGCGTAAGGATATGAGCCAAAAGGAACAAATAATACTGGTTGGAGGAGGCGGTCAATGCAGAGCTTCAATTGACGTTATTGAGCAACAAGGATTATACGAAATTGCTGCTATTGTTGATATCCCATCCCGTGTTGGGCAAAATGTTTTAGGGTACCCTATAAGTTTTACCGATGATGAACTCCCCAGCTTGGCTACCAATTACAAGCACTTTCTGATTACTGTTGGCCAAATCGAGTCGCCCCAGCCCAGACTCAAACTTTTTCGCCTGTTAAAACAGCTCAACGTAAGCTTACCCGTAATCATCTCTCCCCTAGCATACATCTCACCCCATTCCGAAATTGGCGAGGGAACAATTATCATGCACCATGTTCTGGTAAATGCAGGGGCTGTTATTGGTAAAAACTGCATAATCAACTCCAAAGCGCTAGTTGAGCATGATACAAGAGTTGAGGATTTCTGCCATATATCAACAGGAGCAATACTAAACGGTGAAGTTACTGTTGGCGAGCAAAGTTTTATCGGGAGTAATGCAACCCTCCGACAAGGAGTAACCATACCGGTTGGCAGCTTCATTAAGGCAAACACACTGGTAAAATAGCATGAAGAGATGGCAACCAAACAGGAAAAAATCGAAGCCATTAAAATTCAACAAAACGCCTCTATTGTTGATGCGCTTAAAATAATGGACTCCACGTACAGGAGGCTACTTCTGGTTTTTGAGGGTAACAGGTTTATCAACATTCTCAGTATTGGAGATATTCAAAGGGCTATCATTAAAAACAAACCCTTGAATGCACCCGTATCGTCAATTCTACGCAAGGAAACCTTAATCTCCACTACTTCGGACTCCAGCGAGGATATTAGCAGAAAAATGCTGGATCAACGTATTGAGTGCATGCCCATTGTAGATGAGTCACAATCCCTTGTAGATGTTATTTTTTGGGAAGATGTTTTTGCTGAAAAGGAAAAGCCTATCAAGCATAGCTTTAATCATCCTGTAGTAATTATGGCCGGAGGAGAAGGAACACGTTTAAGGCCACTAACCTATGTCCTCCCCAAAGCGCTTATCCCAATTGGAAGCGAGAGCATGATTGAAAGAATCATAAATAGCTTTACAGGTTTTGGAACCAGCCAGTTCTACATCTCTGTAAACTATAAAGCCAATATGCTCCGGCAGTTTGTTGACGAAAAATTCGGCGAACGGTTCAACATTTCCTACCTAACCGAAGAAAAACCTTTAGGTACGGCTGGTGCACTTTACTCACTGAAAGGTGTAATCAGCGGAGATTTTTTTGTATCTAACTGCGACATACTAATCCGTAACGATTACTCTGAAATTCTTGACTACCACCAGTCCAACCATAACGATTTAACTATTGTATCAGCCTTAAAACATTACTCTATTCCCTACGGCATACTGGAAACGGAAACAGATGGTATGCTTAAAAGATTGACCGAAAAACCAGAATTTACCTTCCAGATTAACTCGGGAATGTACATCCTCCATTCAAGGGTGTTAAACCTTATTCCCACCAACAAGTATTTCCACATGACCCACCTAATTGACAGTATCCTTGCCAGCAGTGGTCGTATAGGCGTTTTCCCGGTATCTGAAAAATCATGGTTTGACATAGGTGATTGGCACAACTACCTGCAAAATAACATTTAGGAAATTTGCCAAGTACATTGGGACTAAATAGTATTGAAAATGGTAAAAAAAAACATTCTGATTGTTGGAGATGCAAATTCATTTCTACTTCACGACATTGTCAGCAATATTTGCGAAAGAAATAGTAACCTGGTAGTTGATATTTTAAATACTAACCCTAGCCATCTGGCTATTGATAGGAATATTTTCCACAAAGAGCTGCTCCCATGTAAATTGCTACTTAATATTCAAAAAACAACTGATAAAGTAAATCCCTATCTATCCTTTTTCCTGATGAGGTTCGTCATTAGGCGCTCGTTAAAACAAACAGGGGGAAAATACGATTACATTCACCTTCATTTTTTCAACAAAAACTTTTTCTACATCAACATTTCAAACTTTACCAATCTCACACAAAACCTCATTATCTCCTACTGGGGTAGCGATTTTTACAAAAGGACTGACAGCCAGAAGCAAAAAATGCTACCCTATATTAACACTGCATCCCGAATAATTTTTTCAAACCCACAAATGATGGCCGATTTCCAAGCCTACTTTAAGGGTTTTGAGCATAAGTGTATGGTGCAGCCTATCGGGTTAGAAATCTTGAATTATATAGATAGCCTGCAGGGGTCATATTCGGATATAAAAGGGAAAGCTAAAAATGAGCTGGGCATTCCCCCCGAAAAACTTGTAGTTAGCATTGGCTACAGCAGCCATGTAGAGCAACATCAAGTCGAAATAATTGAGATCCTGGCACAAAGGTTAAGTCCGGCGGAGCTGGAATCCCTCTTCTTCATATTCCCCCTTACCTATGGTGATACAACGTATAAAGATAAAGTAGTAGATAGTGCCAGGTTGCATGGTCTCAACTTCAAAGCTTTCACCAGCACGTTGCTAAAGCAAGACGTTGCCAAAATCAGACTTCTTTCCGATGTATTTGTCCACCTACGGGATACTGACCAGTTTTCGGGCTCCTTTCAGGAGTATTTATACTGCAGGAATATTGTTATCACGGGTAAATGGCTCCCCTACCAATTCCTGGCAGATAAGGGCGCATACTTTCGAAGGCTCGATAGCATTGACGATCTGCCTGAAACGCTAAAACAGGTGGTTGGAAATTATGAAAATGAGTATAGCAAAACTACCGTTAATAAAGAGATTATTGCTGGGATTAGCCACTGGAAAAATATAGTGGACCAGTACCTCACCATTTATAGTTGATATGTTAGCCATTTAGGATGCCCTCTAAATCATTCATCAAATCTTCGTTCATCTACACAGTGGTAGGCTCGCTTCCACTGGCTACAAGCATTCTGCTGCTTCCATTCTACGGAAACTCCTCACTACTTTCAACAGCTGACTTC
>JAGPEQ010000004.1 GCA_018056955.1 Bacteroidales bacterium
TGCTTAAAGTTGTTAATTACGTTGATATCGCCAATAACATCGCGTTCGGCATACTTTGAGCCCTTGTACATTACAGGCATAAGTTGCTTGTACATTCTGCGCTCAGCATTACGACCGGTACGCCATTCCTCACGGATTACTCCACGCTCCGACTCAATTTCTTCGGGAAGTAATGAAATGAAATGCGACCAATCGTGCAATACCAATAATGCACTATCGATAATACCTTCACGGGTGGTAGGTACATCGGAGAGATTGTAAACAGTTTCGTCAACCGAGGTAAAGGCGTTTATATTAAACCCGAACTTTACACCAACGGTTTCGAAATAGTTGATGATTCCTTTGCCTGGAAAGTTCTTGGTTCCATTAAAAGCCATGTGTTCCAGGAAGTGAGCCAAACCATTTTGGCTATCCTCTTCCAGAATTGCACCAACATTTTGGGCAATGTAAAACTCAGCACGTTGCTTGGGTTCGGTGTTCTTGCGAATGTAATAAGTTAGCCCATTTTCCAACTTACCATAGCGAACATTTGGATCTACCGGCACAGGTGTATTCCAACCAGCTTGACTAAATGCCTGAATGCCTGTTAAAACAAGCATCGTAAGCATAAACAAAAAACCTTTTTTATTCGTCATAACTTTTAAAAATTTAATATAGGTTTGTTAATAAAATTAAAAACAAAATTATACATTAATTAAAAATTTCAAAGAAATATTAATGGTTTTAACATTAATTCGTAACCTTAAGATACTTTTGTAAGTATAAAGTTTAATTTATGAAAAGGATTTTTTCTCGGGTTGTTATCACCCTTTCCCTTGTTAGCTTTTTTACAGATATAGCAAGTGAGATGCTATATCCAGTAATGCCAATCTACCTAAAATCGATTGGATTTACAGCTCTACTTATCGGGATACTTGAAGGGATTGCCGAAGCAACAGCTGGATTAAGCAAGGGTTATTTTGGCGAACTATCGGACAGGTTAGGGAAACGAGTTATTTTTATTAGGTGGGGGTATTTCCTGAGTGCCCTTTCCAAACCTACCATGGCTATCAGCAAGTGGCCGGTATGGATTTTTATAGTCCGAACTACCGACCGCATGGGCAAGGGGCTAAGAACCAGTGCCCGTGATGCCCTCCTCAGCGATGAGTCAACTCCCGAAACTCGGGGTAAAGTATTTGGTTTCCATAGGGGCATGGATACCCTCGGAGCAGCCGTTGGCCCAGCCGTTGCTTTACTTTTACTCTGGCTATATCCCGGCAACTATACCTACATTTTTCTAATTACAATTATCCCCGGACTTGCAGCCGTTTTACTAACTTTTTTGCTGAAAGAAAAGGCTAAAGAGCATATCCATAGCAATAGCAAAGGTATCGTTTCGCCTTTCTCGTTCCTAAAATACTGGAACCAATCGCCTATTAACTATCGGCATATTGTAATTGGGTTAATCATCTTCACCCTAATTAACAGCTCCGATGCATTCCTTTTACTAAAAGTAAAAGAAGAAGGAGCATCGGACACCTTGGTAATTGGCTTGTATATCTTCTACAACCTTGCATACGCCTTACTTTCCTACCCTATGGGATGGCTTTCGGACAAACTGGGCATGAAAAGGATGGTGATTTTTGGTATAGCCATATTTGCAATCACCTACCTAGGCTTTGCCTTAACTTCAAAATGGAGTGTGTTCATTCTGCTTTTTGGCCTTTACTCACTGTATGCAGCATCAACCGAAGGGGTATTAAAGGCTTGGCTTGCAAACAATCTCCCAAAAACAAAAACAGCAACAGGGATTGGGCTTTTTAACAGCTTACAAAGCATTGCCACCCTGCTGGCAAGCAGTTTAGCAGGCTTAGTATGGGTTATGGCAGGATCAGGTATTGTTTTTATGATAAGCGCTGTGGGTGCAACCCTTGCAGGAATATACCTTTACATATTTACAAGAACTAGCGTAACCTATCAAGGGAGCGAATAAGCGCTTCGTCGCGAGCAATTGCCCTAAGGGCAAGAAAATTTAATATGGCCGCAACAAGCGGAAATATGAACACAAGGTTGTAATGCGGACTGGAGTTTAAATTCTTGCCAAAGGCAAACACTATATAGTACATAACTCCTTGTACACCAAGTAACATAATTATCGAAATAATACAAAGACGGATTTGCAATATACGTTTTTGATAAAGAAAAACGGTTACCAAATTGATTAATAGAACAATAACCATAAAACCGAGTAAAAACCACAGGTTTTGAACCTTTTCGATTGATGAACCATCAACCTTGCTCAGCCCAAAAACACTTAATGTATATTTGGCTAACTGGGGCTCAACTATAAATGTTGCAAAGGGATTTGACATCAATATTACAATAAGTATTACTGCAAAAAGTAAGAACAGGCTTTGAATACGTTGAATCATGGTTGCTTGTTTTTTTTGCAAATTTACCAATAAATAGAAGTATCGAAGCTAAAACTTTTTAAATAATGTTGATTTAATCTAAACCTTTGCTATAATTGCAAAAATTAAATATAAAAATCATGAGAGTTATAGAATCATCTGAACTAATTATCAACCCCGATGGAAGTGTATTCCATTTACATTTAAAGCCCGAGCAACTGGCTGACAAAGTGATACTGGTGGGCGATCCGGGCAGAGTTGATACCGTTGCAAGATTTTTTGATACCCAAGAGCTGTCAGTATCGAACCGTGAGTTCAAAACTGTTACCGGGACATTTAAGGGCAAGCGCATAACCGTGCTTTCGACCGGTATAGGAACCGATAATATTGACATTGTGGTTAACGAACTCGATGCACTGGTTAACATCGACCTCAAAACCAGAACCGAAAAGACAGAAAAAAAGAAGTTAACTTTAGTGCGACTTGGCACTTCGGGTGCGCTGCAACCCGAAATAGACTTGGGTAGTTTTGTGATGACCGAAATAAGTATTGGATTCGATGGGTTACTTAACTTTTACGCCAATCGAAACAAAGTAAGCGATCTTGAGATGGAAGAGGCGTTCCTAAAGCACACCAACTGGAATCCGCAATGTGCAAAGCCTTACTTCTGCAAATCATCGCCTAAACTGGTAGCGCTGTTCTCCGATTTTACTATTCCTGGAGTAACCATATCGGCTCCGGGGTTCTATGGCCCACAGGGGCGTGTCCTCCGCCTTCCGCTTGCCGATCCTAAACTAAACGACAAAATTGTTGATTTCACCTATAAGGGCCGAAAAATTACCAACTTTGAAATGGAAAGCTCTGCTATAAACGGTTTATCGCTATTGCTGGGTCACGATGCAGTTACCATTTGCACCATCATAGCAAACCGTGTAATTAAAGATGCCACAAAGGATTACAAGCCTTATATCAACTCGCTTATTGAGAAAACTCTCGATAAACTATCAACTTTAGAATAAAAGGGATTGGATGCCAAGTACATAAAATCACTCATCACCCTCCTCGATGACCCCGACACCAAGGTGTTTACTACGGTGGCCGATAAGATCATCAAGGAGGGGAATGAGGTTATACCTATACTTGAAAACGTATGGGAAAAATCGACCGACCCTTTACTACAAAATAGAATTGAGAACATAATCGATTCGATTCAGTACAATTACCTAGCTGACGAGTTTCAAAAGTGGGCACAATCGCCCGAAATGGACTTACTCCAAGGTACAATTCTGGTTAGCAAAATTCAATATCCCGATCTGAATGCCGGGCCCATTTACGATGAAATAGAAAAGATTAGGCGCGATATTTGGCTTGAACTTAACAACAGCCTAACAGCACTTGAGAAAGTAAAAATCATTAACCACGTACTATTTACCTTGCATGGTTATAAACCCGATACATCGAACTATTTTGCTCCAAAGAATTACTTTATCAACACCCTTATAGAAACGAAACAGGGCGGGCCAATTATTCTTTCGCTCTTCTATGCGATTATTGCTCAAAAGCTTGGCTTACCCATTTACTGTGTTAACCTACCCCACAATTTTGTGCTTGGATATAAGGATAGGTATTACCAAAAAACCAGCGACTATCCGGCTGAGGAAAAAAGAAGCATTCTCTTTTACATCAACCCTTTTAACCAAGGATCGCTTTTCGGTGCTAAAGAGATTGAACTGTTTCTAAAGCAACAAAAGATTGAGGAAGAGATAAACTTCTACCTGCCATGCAGCAATAAGGAATCAATTCTGCAGCTAATCTATAACGCATCGGTAGCCTTGCAACGTTCAAACCGACAGAATAAAGCCATCCTTTTCAATAGAATTCACGATTTACTGGCCGACAAAGATTAGGAGCATAAACATCATTTGTCTTCGATAAAGTTGATTTTCAGCTGTAATCCATTTACCTTGAGTTTATCCAACTCGGAAAGAAGAATTTCTTCAACCTGAGCAAAACATCTTCGGCATCCAGTGGCAGCCAAAGTTAGTCTTTGGATATCATTCATCCCAATTGCGCCCTTTTGATGAATTGTTTTAACGACAGCCTTTTCCGAAACGCCATTGCAATGGCAAATGATTTTTTCGTTTTTTTTCATGGGAATGGATTAAAAATGTTTTGCAGTTACAAGTAAAAGGCTTAAATTTGCGCGCTAATTTAAATAAAATCAATTAACTATGTTAAATCAGTACGAAACCGTTTTCATTGCTACTCCCGTTTTGTCTGAGGCCCAGATGAAGGAAACGGTTACCAAGTTCAGGGATTTCATCACTGAGAATGGTGGTGAAATTGTCCATGAAGAGAGTTGGGGATTAAGAAAGTTGGCCTACCCCATCCAGAAAAAGACCACCGGTTTTTACCACCTCATTGAGTTTAAAGCCGATGGCGCATTGATTGATAAGCTGGAAACCCAGTATCGTCGTGATGAGCGTATAATCCGCTTCCTAACCGTGAAGATGGATAAACACCATGTGGAGTTCGCTCAAAAAAGACGTAACACCAAGGTTGAACCAAAAACTATGGAGGGTTAAGCTATGAGCCAGAATCAATCAGAAATCAGATATCTCACGCCCCCAAGTGTTGAGATTAAAAAGAAAAAGTACTGCCGTTTCCGCAAGAACAACATCAAGTACATTGACTACAAGGATCCTGAGTTCCTCAAAAAGTTCTTGAACGAACAGGGAAGAATTCTACCTCGTCGTATTACCGGAACTTCGCAGAAGTATCAGCGTAAGGTAGCAACTGCCGTTAAAAGGGCACGCCACCTGGCATTGCTTCCATTTGTAACCGATTTATTAAAGTAACAGGTAGGAGGACAAGCACATGGAAATCATACTACTTCAGGATGTTCCCAATTTGGGTAATAAGAACGATGTTGTTACCGTTCGTAACGGCTACGCTCGCAACTACCTGATCCCAAGAGGAATGGCTGTAACCGCTACCGAATCGGCCAAGAAGGTAATTGCTGAAAACATTAAACAGCAAGCCCATAAGGAAGCAAAAATCAAAGCCGAAGCTGAACAACTTGCCAAGAAACTTGAGGGCGTTAAGCTTACCATTGGTGCCAAGACAAGCTCAACCGGTAAGATTTTTGGATCAGTAAATAATATCCAAATAGCTGAGGCTTTAGCAGCAAAAGGCTTCGAAATCGATCGCAAGAGCATTACGCTATCCGAAGATCAGGTTAAAGAGGTTGGTACCTATAAGGCCGAAATCAAACTTCATCGCGAAGTTAAGGTTAGCATTGAGTTCGAAGTTGTTTCCGAGTAAACTAATTGAACCAAATAAACAAAAGGCTGCTTATAATAGCAGCCTTTTGTTTTTGGTGATTATCGGGTTAGCGAACTGCTATACATTCAATTTCAACCATCACACCTAAGGGTAGTCGAACTACACCATAAGCAGCCCTAGCAGGCATTTCGGATGTGAAGTAGCGAGCGTAAACCTCGTTCATGGCAGCAAAGTTATCCATATCGCTCAGCAGGCAGGTGGTTTTAACAACATTCTTATAGTCGAGGCCTGCCTCCTTGAGAATTGCTCCAATATTCTTCAAAACCTGTTCGGTTTGCTCTTTAATTCTCCCTTCAACTACCTTGCCGGTTGAGGGATCGATGGGTATTTGCCCTGAAATGAACAAGAAACCGTTTGCTTCAACAGCCTGGCTGTAAGGCCCTACAGCCTTAGGTGCCTTTTCGGTGCAAATTATTTTCTTTTCCATGGTTATTGGGTTTTGGTTACTGGTTATCGAGGTAGTGATCGCGCTTGGTATACTTAAGGTCTTGGAGAATTGAAGACTTTACATTTATCTGGAAGCTAAAACTCTTGTAGTACCCAATGGGAATTACCGTTAAGCGCATTTCCCAGCAATGCAAGTCGCGATAAAAGTTAAGCGAGGTAGTTGTAAGCTTTTTGTTTTTGAAGTCATAACCTGAGTTAAAACCAATCTTCATCTTTGGAGTAAGGCTAATACTTCCTGAAAAGCTTAAAGTTTGGACTAACGATGACTGAAGCGCTGGCTTACTATAGCTTAGGTTGTAACTAAACCTCACATTCCAGGGAACCGAGAAATCGACATAGTCAAGTCCGTACATTGTTCCAAGCGATTCGCCAAAGTTTGAGCCATCGGGAGCCGTTCCCGGAGGTATCTCACCCGCTCCCCCAACTCTTCCTGCGGTGGATGAATTGGCCTGCCCATCCTTTTTGCTATTCAATGAGAAATCGACGCCTATATTCCCTCTGGTAAACCTTGCCAGCTTACCGCTCTCGTTCCATTCATACCTATTGTAAATTCGCCCTTGCTCATTTATGGCATACAGGTTAAAACCGCCAGAATAGTTGATGTTTACCTTCCCATCAAACAGGCCTGTTCTACCGCTAACCGACACCTCAGACCAGTTCAAAGAATCGGCTAAAAGGTTATATGAGGCGTTCATTGACAATCCATCAATAATTTTTACTTTTTTAACCGGGTTAACCGTATCGTTTGCCGATTTAACCTTCATTTCCAGCAGGTTTGAAAGTGCGAAAGAAACTACCCCCGATTTGCCTCCACCTGGTCCCCCATAAATACCTTTCTCAAAAATTGAATACCTGGTTGTTTTACCAGTGGAATCGGATTGAACTGTCCTATAAAAACCGAATTTGGGATCAGAAAAATCGGGGCGATAGCCTAAGGAAACCGAAGGGGTAATCACATGCCTTATTGCTTGCACTTTTGATTTCTTAGAGAACTGAAACATTCCATAAACCTTGGTGCTCATTGAAACCGATGTGCTGTACTCATAACCCCTTTTAAACCCACGCAGTGTATCAATCTCAACCCTGTTAGAGTCAGCATTCCAATACTTCTCAATTGTTTGCAAGTACCAAAACTCGTTGTAGTTAACTCCGGGGCTAACAGTTATGAACTTTAAAAGGTTGAACGAGGTAGAAACAGGAATTGAATGTTTCATTCCATTTTGCAGACTATCGAATACTGTACGTTTAAATAGATTATCTTCCTTTACCTGAACCCTGTTTTCCAGGCTAGTATTTAGGCTAACCCCAACCTTCTCGTACCATTTGGGTACCCCAATTGCATTTTTCCGTTTAAAAGGGTAAATCCTGCTCATATTAAAAGCCACCCTCGGAAAATTCAGATCAACCGATTTATTTATTGTGTTTTGAGAGTGTGTCAACGAAGTTGATAAGCTAAATGGGGAGCCAGGCCAGGTTTTTGAATACGAAATACTTGAGTTAAACGTATTTGAGAGCGCAGTATTTATACTACGGGCGTTATACCTGTTATAGTTCGATGAACCAAAGTTTACATTTGCCTGAAAAGTTGAATTTGGCGAAGCTTTTGGGTCCTGATTATGTGACCAACGAATCCAGTACGAGTTCTGTTTACTGTAATCGGGTAAACCTTTATCGCTTGTTACAATAGTAGAATATTCTAAATTTAAAGATCCTGAAAACTTATACCTGAGTTTATATGATGTTTGCCCTCGTACACCCCACGACCCCCTTGAGTATACATCAAAAGTTAAACGTTGGTCCATGTAATCGCCCATGCCGAAGTAAAATCCACCATTTCTAAGAAATAGTCCTCTGTTATTCTCCTCACCGTATTCGGGTATTAAAACGCCAGCTGCGCGTTTACGGGTGTTAGGGAAAAAACCAAACGGAATAATGAGGGGAAAAGGTACATCCTCAATGACAAGGTATGCAGGACCAGCAACAATCTTCTTATCGGGTATCATCTTACCCTTTGTAATTGCAATGTAAAAGTGAGGATGGTCTAAATCGCAGGTGGTATACTTACCATCCTGAAGGTTTACCACATCGTCCTCCATCTTTTTTGTTACTGCGCTATGCATGAAGCCGCCTGACTGTTCAGTTACCACACCTATAATTTTAGCCCTACGTGTATCAAAGTTGTAGTAAATCTTTTCCATTTCAAACGACTGGCTTCCCTCCTTAAACTTTGGTTTACCGCTAATTTTTCCGGTACTATCGGGTAATCCGCTTGCGTAAACCTGCTTGGTTTCCATGTCAAACTCAATGTAGTTAGCCTTCAGCTCAAGATTTTGATAGGTAACCACACCATTACCATACAGATATGCAATTTTACCATCGAGGGAGTATACAATTGAATCGTCGGCGTTGGTAAGTACTGGATCGTCGATGGCACTTTTTTTGTTCTTAGCACTATCGGGAGTTGAAACGGTATCGGGTTTGGCGTAAGCCAACATCTGTTTTAAGGCCACAGAGTCGAACCTGTTAGCAAGTAATGCCAACTGGTTTATAAGTAAAAGCAGTAAAGTAAACCTAAATCTCAACTTTAATCCTATTTTTGTGAACAAATTGAGCTCAAAACTACTTAAAAAAATAAAAGAATACGCAAGGGGTATGAGGCGGGAATATAAATTTTTATCAACATTTAACTTTTATTTGGCATTACTAATTATTTCACTTTTTTCAGCCAATACAACTAAATCGCAGCACCTAAGCGCATACAGTGTATCAAAAATTGTTATCGATGCGGGTCATGGAGGCAAGGATCCTGGAACAGTTGGCAAAATCAGCAAGGAAAAGGACATAACCCTTTCCATTGCCAAGAGGGTTGGAGAGCTAATAAACCAGAACCTCCCGGGCGTGAAAGTGGTTTACACCCGATCCGATGATACCTTTATACCCCTAGACGAACGTAGCAGAATTGCTAACCGTGAAAGCGCCGATTTGTTTATATCAATCCATTGCAATGCTGCACCCAATAAGGGTGTTACCGGAACCGAAACCTACGTTATGGGGTTGCATAAGAGCAACGAGAACCTTGATGTAGCGATGCGCGAGAATGCTGTTATTACCTATGAGGATGAATACCACGAGAAATATGAAGGTTATGACCCTAACTCCGCCGAATCGTTCATAATTTTTACCATGCTTCAAAATGCTTTCCTGGAGCAAAGCCTCGATTTTGCCTCAATTATCCAAGGTGATTTAAAGGAACGTGCTAAGCGTCCCGATAGAGGTGTTAGGCAGGCAGGCTTTCTTGTGCTTTGGAAAACATCAATGCCAAGTGTTCTTGTGGAGGTTGGCTACCTTAGCAATCTAAAAGAGGAGGTGTTTTTGAATTCAAATGAAGGGCAAGAACTTATTGCTTCATCAATTTACAGAGCCATTAAAGCCTACAAGCAAAAAATTGACGCAATTGTAGAATCAAACCAGAAAACGGTAAAGCCCGACTCATCAAAACCAGAAAATATAAAGAATGAATCGACAACAATGGCAAAAGTAAATACAATAGAGTTTAAGGTTCAAATAGCCTCATCACAAACCCCAATCAACAGTAAAGGAACTCAGTTTAATGGCATAAATGATATTGACACCCTTGTGGTTAATGGAGTTTACAAATACTTGGTTGGGGGTTCGCAGTCGTACCCTGAAGCACTGGAATACTGCAAGGTTGTTAAACAAAAGTTTCCTGATGCCTTTGTAGTAGCCATTGAAAACGGAGAGATTATTCCCATTAAAAAAGCCTTAGAGAAGATTAACTCAAACTAGATGCCTACTTTCCCAATAATTGAGTAATTTTGAAATGTAAACAACCAAAAGAACCAGCCATGAAACTCAAACTAACCCGCGAAACAAAAATTGGCCTGTTTGCCCTTACCATACTTGTTGTAATGTTCTGGGGAGTAAACTTTTTAAAGGGTAAAAATATTTTTAGCCCAAACAATGTTTACTACGCCATTTTCAAATCGGTTGATGGGTTAAAAAACACCGATGCCGTGCTAATTAACGGCTTTAAGGTTGGCCTGGTTAAAAACATAGAGTTTCACGACTTAAAGTCGGGGAGGTTTCGGGTGGTATTACTGGTTAATAAGAAGTACAGCCTCCCCCGAAACACTACTGCCAAACTAGTAAGCACCGATATAATGGGAGGTAAGGCCATAAAGCTCGAGGTAGCCCCCGATAGCCTGTTCTACCAACCTGGCGACACTCTTCCTACATCCATTGAGGTTGGACTCCTCGATCAACTTGCCTACCAAATGTCGCCCGTAAAGGAAAAAGCAGAGGTAATGATGAGCGAGATTGCTAAAACCCTTGTTGTACTTCAGGAAGTGCTTAACGATGAAAATAAAAAGAACCTGTCGGAGGGTATTGAGAACCTCAATAGAACCCTCCATAACATTGCAAACCTGAGTGCTGGCCTTGACACCATGGTTAACAGCCCAAAAGGTTCCATCAGGTTATCGCTAAGCAATATCGAGTCAATTTCATCAAATATCCGAAAGAACAATGCGGACATTACAAACACTATTAAAAACCTTTCAAACTTAAGCGATTCACTATCTAAGGCTAACCTTTACAGCACGCTTGTAAAGTTAGACTCCTCGCTAATCCAGCTCCAACAAGCTTTAACAAAAGTAAGTTCAGGTGAGGGCACATTGGGCAAACTGGTTTACAATGACTCGCTATACCGTAACATGGAATCGGC
Source organism: Bacteroidales bacterium (assembly GCA_018056955.1). GTDB lineage: Bacteria > Bacteroidota > Bacteroidia > Bacteroidales > Tenuifilaceae > Tenuifilum > Tenuifilum osseticum. The sequence goes on from JAGPEQ010000004.1 coordinate 10,927, forward strand.
ATCATTACAGCTTGAGTTGCTGATTAAAGACATGAAAGCGAATCCAAAAAGGTATGTTAATTTCTCGATAATCGACTTAAGCAGAACCAAATACATCGAAGAAAAGAAAAACAAATAGCAGCCTATCATAAAAATTTGTATATCAATCCGTTATACTATTCCGACTGTAAGTCAATGCTATACAGTAAATCTATATAACCTTTAAATTTAGATTCACTTAACAATAAGTTAACAATCAAATATTTGTGTTATTAACAACTTATGTAACTGTATATCAGTGCATTAAAAAATTTTGACGAACGAAAAAAAATATTAGAGTGATAATAAGGTAGTTGTAATGTTAACACAAAAATCAACCTGAAAACCTATTTTTTTTTAAAAAAAATCATTACAATTTTGTTGATGTTGATAACAGGTTGAAAAATTTTCACTCAAATATTTTTACATGTATATGGCAGCTGATTATAAAGAAGTTTGGGAAAACTGTTTAAGAATCATTAAGGACAACGTAACACCCATTAGCTTTAAAACTTGGTTTGAGCCCATTGTTCCCATTAAGCTGGAAAAGAATGTACTCACCATTCAGGTGCCAAGTCCTTTCTTCTACGAGTATTTGGAAGAGCAGTACATTGACATACTGCGTAAAACGTTAAGGAAGGAGTTGGGAGCCGATGCTAAGCTTGAGTACAGTGTAATTATGGAGCATAGTGGCTATAATGGCGGCACTCCATATACAGTTAAGTTCCCCACTCAGAACAAAACTGAACTTAAAAACAAGCCTGTTTCAGTTCAGGCCGTTCAGGAAGCACCTATTAAGAACCCTTTCATTATCCCGGGAATTAAAAAGCTAAATGTTGATCCTCAGCTTAACCCTGAGTACAACTTCACAAACTTTGTGGAGGGGACATGCAACCGCTTAGCTCGTTCTGCCGGAATCACTATTAGTCAGGCTCCAGGGAAAACTGCATTTAATCCATTGTTTATTTACGGAGGCTCAGGGTTAGGCAAAACACACCTAGCTCAGGCAATAGGAATAGAGGTTAAAAGACATTTCCCTGAAAAAATTGTACTTTACGTGAACGCCGTTAAGTTCCAAACCCAGTTTGTGGATGCTTACTTTAAACATAACAACATAAACGATTTTCTTCACTTCTACCAAAGTATCGACTTACTAATACTTGACGATGTTCACGAGTTTGCAGGAAAGGAAAAGACACAGGATGCCTTTTTCCACATCTTTAACCATCTACACCAAACGGGCAAGCAGCTTATCCTTACATCGGATCAGGCTCCGGCCGACCTGCAAGGCTTAGAAAAACGTCTACTATCGCGCTTCAAGTGGGGTTTGTCGGCTGAGCTTACAACACCTGACTTTGAAACGAGGGTAGCAATACTTAAAAAGAAAGTGTATAACGATGGTATAGTAGTGCCAAACGACGTTTTGGAATACATTGCCTCAAATATCACCCAGAATATTCGCGAGCTTGAAGGTGCACTCATTTCCATGCTAGCTCAGTCAACCCTGAATGGGAAACAGCTCAGCGTTGAACTTGCCTCGGAAATGATTGAGAAGTTAGTTAAAAACACCAAGAAGGATATTACTATTGATTACATCCAAAAGGTTGTTTGCGAGTACTTTGGTTTACCTGTTGATGTGTTAAATGCAAAAACTCGCAAACGTGAGATAGTACAAGCGCGTCAGATTGCCATGTACTTCTCTAAAAGTTTAACCAAAGCATCCCTTTCAACCATTGGTAGCGTTATTGGGAATAAAGATCATGCAACAGTTCTTCACGCCTGTAAAACAGTTAACAATCTGATGGAAACCGATAAACGATTCAAAGCCCAGGTGGAAGATATCCAAAAGAAGCTTAAGTATAACGCATAATACTAGTTTTTAGGGTTTATAGTAAAGGAGGGAGCTTACATAGCCCCTCCTTTCTCATTTTCATTCAACATTTAATCAATGAAAATTGTAAGGTTGTCAATAAAGCTAAACAAATTAAAGATTAATACGCTAAAGGAATTATTTTTACTACCAATTTGAGTTCCAAGAATTGAAATTGTGGAAATCATTTTTCACTGGATGATTACTGAGAACCATATGTTTAAGGGAAAAAACTGAAGATATAAACTGTAAAGCAATAGCTATGATAAAAATTAAAAACCTTTTGTTCGCTCTCTCCATTGCAACCCCACTAATGGCTCAGTCCAACCCCGATAGCTTAATAGAAGTAATCAGAAACAACGCAAAGGATTCTATTATTCTAACCAAAATATTTGAAAAACTATCGCCAACAAAGGAGTATAAGGATTCCATTTACGACAAGGTAGTAATCGAATTCATTAAGTCATCAGCATCAAATGGATGGGCTAATGGAGTTGCCAAAGGCAACGATCTTGCAGGAAACAGATATTATGCTAGAGGAAACTTTACCAAGGCTCAGGAGTACTTTCAAAACATTATTGTCCTTTCACAGAAAACAAAAATTCCTGTTGCAATCATAGCCAACGCCTATAAAATGCTTGCAGGAATCCTTTTCAATACAGGAAATGCAGAAGGTGCCATTGAAAAAGCGAATAATGCAATAGACCTATTCCAACAAATTAACGATACCCTAAGCCTGGCAAAGACTATAAATTTGCTTGGGGGTATCTACTGGAATCTTGGAAAACTTGAAATAGCATCCGAAAAACTATTCCAAGCCCTAAGACTTAGAGAAAAACTAGGTGACTCACTTGGTGTAGCACATGCCTATAACAACATTGGCCTAATATACGATACTCAGGGCAAGCAAAATCAAGCACTTGATATGTATTACAAAGCTCTAACCATTTACCAAAATCTAAAAAATAATTTGGGTGTTGGAAGGGCATCAAATAACATTGCTATCATCCTCAAAAACCAGAAAAGATTTACCGAGAGTCTCGACATGTTTCTTAAATCATACGAAGTTGATGTAAAGAACAACAATGTTGACGACCAGGGCAAGACCCTCAGTAACATCGGACAGCTTTACCTGGATATTGGAAATCCAAAGGAAGGCATAAACTACCTATTAAAGGCTAAATTGGCTTTTGAGCAAAGCAAGAACGAGAATGGATTAGCAGCAGTTTTCCTTAATCTTGGTCGCGCCTACGAGCAAGTAGGAAATTACGGCACTTCAGTTGCCTTTTACGCCCGGGCTCTTGAACTTGCTGTTAAGCTTAAATCTATTGAGTGGCAACGCGATGCCCATAAAGGACTGTACTCAATCCTTAAACGCCAAGGTAACTTTAAAAAAGCCATTGAGCATCTGGAGGTGTATAAAACACTCAGCGATACGTTAAGCAATATCTCAAACCTGAATAATCTCGATAAGCTAAAAATTGAGTACGAAACAGATAAAAAAGAAAGTGAAATTGCTCTGCTCCAAAAGGATAATGAGCTGAAACAATTAGACATTAAAAGACAAAAGGTAATCAATTTGTTGCTTCTATCGCTTGTTGTTTTCAGTTTGATAATAGTTGTGCTATCATACCTCTACCTGAAAAAATTGAGAAAGGATAAACGATTGCTACAGGAGATGAATGCAGAGATTTTAATTCAAAAGGAGGAAATTGAAACACAACGCGATATGCTGGAAATCAACATAAACGAACTAAACCAGCATAAAACCGAACTTGCCCTGCAAACCGAGCAAATTGAGATGCAAAATAGACTACTGGAGTATGCCAACCATAGAATAACCGAAGGGCTAGAGTATGCTTCGTTTATACAACGTTCGCTGCTCTCAAACCCCATAGAGTTCGAAAAATATTTCAGTAAACAGGCCATGCTCTACAAGCCAAAGGATTATGTTGGCGGCGATATATACTGGCATCATGAATTTGACAACGGAATAATTTTTGTCATTGCCGACTGTATAGGACATGGAGTAGCCGGAGCTTTTATGAGCATAATGGCAATTAACGCTCTAAAAGATGCAGTAACTATCTTTAAACTAAATAAACCCAGCCAAATTGCAACGCACTTGTATAATGAGTTGATAAAAAACAACGCAAAACCGTTTGATTCAAACCTACTATTAGGCATCGACTTTATTGTTTGCAAGTACACAAAACAGGCAGCAGCGCTGGAATACTCAGGGCACAAAATATCATTTGAGTATTTCGATTCCAATAATAACCATATAACTGTTCGTCCCCAACGTAACCTTAACCGTCAGCTCGGTTTGATTGAATTCAACGATGAATACCTTGATATTACCAAAAAAGGGAAACTCTTTTTCTACACCGATGGTTACCACGACCAGATAAGTGATACTAAGCGCATGAAGCTGGGCAAATCCGAATACATTAAACTGCTAGGTAATACCTTAGATAAACCTGTTAATGAACAGGTTAAACATCTTGAATCATTCCTGGAAAAATGGAAAGGTAATTACGAACAGGTTGATGATGTATTGGTACTTGGAATTGACATTTAGCCTACTTCACCCTCCCATTCGAAACAACAAACCATGGATTAACAAGGTCCTCCTTGTTGTACGAAAGTCTTTCACCCGTTTCGTAGGTTATCACTTTAAAACCAGCACCCTCAACAATTGCCTGACCGGCAGCCGTGTCCCACTCGCTGGAAAGCGAAAGACGGGGATATAAATCCGCTTTACCTTCGGCTATCATGCACATTTTAAGCGATGAGCCAATAGGAAGTAACTCTATGTTTGAGTAACGTTCTGATAAGCTATTAATATACTGAATGGTTTCAGGTGTGCTATGCGACCTACTCTCTACAACCACAATGCTATCGCGATTGCTTGGTAAAGGCAACTTTTGGGAAATAGCTTGAATATCTTCATATGAGATCTCAAAATCATCCTTTGAAAGTAAAGAAGTAACCATATAAGCACCTTCCGAATTAATGGAGTAGTAAAGCTTTCCGGTAACAGGCACAAATACTATCCCTGCAATTGGGTACTTTTCGTATACAAGAGCAATATTTACAGTAAACTCCCCATTACGTTTGATAAACTCTTTTGTTCCATCAAGCGGATCAACTACCCAGAAATAGTCCCAACCTTTACGCTCTTCGTAGATTATACTCCTACCTTCCTCGCTAAGAACTGGGATAAAAGTCTTTGAAAGTGAACTCTTAATTTCCTCATGGGCAAGTCTATCGGCTAGGGTTAACGGAGTACGATCGGATTTAAGATTTACCTGAAAATCATCAGAATTATATACCTCCATTATTTTGTAACCTGCTCTAACCGCAGCACCAATGGCAGTTGAAAGCAGGTTGTGAAGTTCTGGTGTTTCTATCATTCCTGTTGAGTGATTTTTGTTACAAAATTAAACCATTTTAATATACCATACAACCGCTTACAAACATGCTTTTAAACCTCTTTTATTTAAACCATCATATTTGAAAATGTATTATGTTTATGCCGAAAAAAATATTACCAATGAGTAACAATCAACTAAAACCCGAGTCAGTTTTCTACTATTTCGATGAGATTTGCAAGATTCCTCGCCCCTCAAAGAAAGAAGGGAAAATCATTGCATACATCGAAGAATTCGCCCGCAAGCATAATCTTGAATACCAAAAAGATGATGCTGGCAATGTGGTAGTAAGGAAACCCGCTACAAAAGGCAATGAGAATAAACAGTCGGTTGTGCTGCAAAGCCATCTCGATATGGTTTGTGAAAAGAATAGCGACGTAAGCCACGATTTTAACAACGACCCCATACAAACCTATGTTGATGGGGAATGGCTTAAAGCCAAGGGCACTACCCTTGGGGCCGACGATGGCATTGGAATTGCAGCACAACTTGCCATTCTGGCCTCGAACGACATTGGTCATGGGCCACTTGAATGCCTTTTTACGGTTGATGAAGAAACGGGTTTGACCGGTGCTTTTGAGATGAAAAGCGGATTTTTCAACTCAAAGATTCTCCTAAACCTCGATTCCGAAGACGAGGGTGAACTTTTCATCGGATGTGCCGGGGGTATTGATACTGTGGCAACTTTTGCCTTTGAACCCGACAGGGTACCCGGCGATTCGGTTGCCATGAAGCTAACGGTTAAAGGTTTACTTGGCGGCCATTCAGGCGACGACATTGACAAGCACCGCGCTAACTCAATAAAGCTTATTAACCGTTTCCTCTGGAAAGGAACACAGCTATTTGATCTTAGACTTGCCAACCTTGATGGTGGTAACCTACGTAATGCCATACCACGCGAAGCATCGGCAATATTCACAATCCATAAGGACGATAAGGCTCAACTGATTCTATCCTTTGAAAACATCCGAACTGAAATTTACAATGAATGGCGCGATGCTGAGCCAAACCTCGAAATCACAATCGAGGACTCACCCCTACCCGATTTTGTAATTGACGAACCTACCCATTTCGATTTACTTAACTCACTATACGCTTGCCCACATGGAGTTATAGCCATGAGTCGCCAGCTAAAAGGGCTTGTTGAAACCTCTACCAATCTAGCTTCCGTAAAATTTATTCAGGATAACCAAATTCTGGTAACTACCAGCCAACGCAGTGCAGTGGAATCGGCAAAGCATGATATTTCAAACATGGTTGAAAGCGTTTTCCGGCTTGCCAATGCCAACATTCAGCACTCCGATGGTTACCCGGGATGGGCACCTAACACCAACTCTCAGATACTTGAAATAACAAAAGCCTCGTACAAGAGACTTTTTAAGGTAGAGCCTGTAGTCAGAGCAATACATGCGGGACTTGAATGTGGCCTTTTCTTAAAGAAATACCCCGAACTGGACATGATTTCGTTTGGGCCAACCATTAAGGGGGCGCACTCTCCCGACGAAAGACTTCATATCCCATCAACACAAAAGTTCTGGGATTTGCTGCTTGATGTATTAAAGAACATCCCCGAAAACAAGTAATACACCTAAAAAGGGAAAGAACCCAAAAGGGTTCTTTCCCTCCTTGTACTCTAATACCAACACTGTAATGATGGTTCGTTCAAGACAAACACAATCTAGTTAAACTCCTCAAAGTAATCCTTGGTTACATTACATACAGGGCAATGCCAATTGTCAGGTAACTCCTCAAAAGGAGTACCTGCTGGTATTCCATGATCAGGATCCCCAATATTTTCGTCGTATATGTAACCACAAACTCTACACTTGTACATAGGCGAATTATTTTTTGATTAAATTGCAAAAAATTTATCAAAATTACGAAAATGGAAACTAAACACCAACTGGCACTTGTGGTATTAATATTAATAATATTGATTACCTGCCCAACTTTAGCATTTGCTCAAAAGAAAAAGGAAATTCGTGAAGCCGGCATTAAACAAAAGATTGAGTGGCGTTATATATACGAAAACGAAAAAGAGATCAAGTACAAGGAATACGAGGCACAATTTGACAAGCAAGGTAACATACTAATGGAAAAAAATTACGATGAAAAAGGCAATACTGTAAAGCATATTGAATACAAATACGATGGTGAAGGAAACGAAATATTGCAGACTACCTTCAACAGTAAAGGCGAAGTTCTTGAAAGGGTGGAAACTACATATAGCAATGGCTTTAAAGTGGAAAAGAAAGTATATGGGCCTAATGGAAAACTGAAAAGTAGGAAAGTTTTTGAATATAAGTAGTATAGTGTAATCCATGAAAGAGAATGATATTAAACAATTAGATTTCAACAACTTAAACCTAGGCGATGTGGGCAAGGCGCAATTTATGCGCCGTATCGATAGTAAGTATTTAGTACAGGCAGAATGGGCATTTGAAATACTTTCATTCTTAAAACAACACTACTTTATTGTTGAGAATAAAGCACAGCTAATGCCTGAGTACTTTTCGGAATATTTTGACAGCAGTGGCTTTACCATGTATCTTGACCACCATAACAGGAGGGCTAAGCGTTATAAGGTAAGGCTCAGGCATTACAGAGCTAGTGGTGATGTATTCCTAGAGGTAAAAACACGAATGCCTTCAGGCGAAACATTAAAGAAACGAACCGAAATTACCAACAATTCCATTGATAATCCAACGGTTGAGGCCTTTGTTAAAAAAAATATTCCTTTCAGGTTTAATGAGTTAACAAGAACATTGTATACAACCTTTAACAGGATAACCCTAGTATCGTTCGATTTTAATGAAAGGGTTACAATGGACTTCAATATACAGCTCAAAAATCCAACCCATGCCGTAAACCTTTCAAATATTTGTGTAATAGAATCAAAACGGGACAAGTACAACTCGTCAAGCTTTCTTATAAATCATTTAAAGCAACACGGATATAGACAAACCGGTTTTAGCAAGTACTCAATTGGGTGCGCCCTGTTGTATAATAACCTAAAGTCCAATAACTTTAAGCCAATAATTACGCACATTAACAAGTACAAAAATGAGAATGCTTTGGTTAACCCTACAAGCTGATTCGTTCCAGTTATTTGGAATCGATATCATAAACACGAACGATTTTTACACACTTCTCCTACGGTTTATCCTGAACACTGTTATTTTATGGATTGCTGTCCGTTACCTATACTACCCACGTACCTACCGTAAAGATTATGTTTTTACATACCTTATGCTTGGCGTGGTTGTATTTTTTATGTGCTTTCTGCTTGCAAACGTCAAGCTACAGCTTGGTTTTGCCTTGGGGTTATTTGCTGTTTTTGGGATTATTCGCTACCGGACCAACCCAATACCAATTAAAGAGATGACTTATCTATTTTTCATAATTGCCATCTCGTTAATAAATGCCATATCGTCGAAAAAGGTTAGCTATGCAGAACTGTTATTTTCAAATTTTGCGCTATTAGGCGTGGCTCTAATACTTGAAAAAGGCCTTTTCATAAAACATCTATCACAGAAAGTGATAGTTTACGAGAAAATCAACCTCATTACCCCCGATAAAAGGGCAGAACTTATAGAGGATCTAAAGAAACGAACTGGCCTTGAAATTAAGAGTGTAGAAATTGGCAAGGTTGATTTTGTTCGCGATATAGCCTGGCTAGTTGTTCACTTTCCCGCTGAAAACTTTAACGATACTAACACCCCACAAATAGATGCTAGGGAAGTAGTAGATGATGACGATTAAATAATCTCTACCATTTTGAATGGAGCCTTTACCAGGGCCTGAAAATCACGACCTAAGTTTTTAATGGTGTCGTCATCCTCCTCAAAGTACCAGTTAATAACCACATTATGTCCCTGTGAGTAGGCCTCATCAAGCATCCTCATTATGGTGAAAATAAACCGGTTTGAACCGCTATTGATATACTCCATCTTCAGGTTGAGCCTGGTTAATGGTTCAGGCTTTTTAAGGTAATCTTCAATCCATTTAATAACCGGCTGGTAAAAAGCAACTGCATCCTCAGCAATTGAGCGCCCTGAAATTTGCAGAATACCCGGTTTAAAATCAATCTCCGGTGTTTTGGTAGTGCCCTTGATGTATAAATTTGTCATGGCCTAAGTCTTTATCAGCATGTAAATTTATAAATATTATACCATACAAATAAAAAAATCCGCCCAAAATAGTTAAACGATGGGCGGATAAATTTGTTCGGTGTATCAACTAAATTCCCAATTTCTTTGCTAAATCAACAGGAACAGCCTTTTTATGAACCATAATATTTGTTGATTTGTACAGTACAAATGCCCTTGAGGCATAAAAATATCCTTTGTATTTACCATCGGCACCCCAACTATTCTTCACTTTGTAAAATGTGTTCCCCAGCTGATCGGTTGCCTTGCCTACCAGCACCATACCATGGTCATCGGTGGTTTGATAGTTATCAAAGGCAAGTTGCCTTATCTCCTGGGTAATTACCATTTCCTTAACTGGCTTCTCGAATGAGTATAAAGTTTTTTCCTTCTCACGATTCGAGAGTTGAGTCCAGCGCTCCTTGTCGGAACCGGCATTTTCCTTGTCATCAAAATCAGGAACTATAGCTACACCCTTACTCCAGTTAAACCCTTTATCGCTAACATCGCTTGCCCAGGCAACCGGGTAACCGTTATCGATGGCGCTTTCAATAATCCTATCAAAATCACTTAAAGGCACATTGTAGGCTTCGCCATGTATCCAGTTATCGGGTAGTTCCAGAACAAATTTCTGGTAAAAGGGATGATGGCTGAACGAGGTTATTACCACGTAATCGTCTGGATTTATTCCTAGCTGTTTTGCAAACAATTCTGGTGTGTATGTTTTGCCATTGTAGGTAAAATTTTGGGGTAATGAACCAAAGTAGGCATCCAGTATACCATCAAATGCTTTTTTCCAAGCCGTGGAGAGCTTACGGTTTGGATTTTTAACAATAGCATCTACAAAAGCCTTAGTAACGGCATCAACCTCCCCGTGAACATGCGATTCCTCTCCATAGCTTAAGCCTTGATACACTTCCATAGGTACTATCCCAAACCGTTTAATGGCTTCCAGCACATCGAAGAATGAACCACCGGGTCCAAAATTATTTGTACCATTGAACCTGACATACCTATCGGCTTTCATGGCGTAGATATTCCTGACCACAAACATAGGCGAAAGGTCAACAGCCGGCTTTCCCATTCGTAAAAGCTCTGACTCCAGAAATGCCATTCCCGAAAAACTCCAGCAGGTGCTTGAGCGGTTCTGGTTCTTAACCGATGTTGTGGGTATAACCTTAACATCGGTAAAGGCATAGGGCTCTTTTAGCTCGTCCTTTTTATCCTGAGCAAACACTACCCCAATCGCCATGATTAGGAATAGCAAAAGGCTGAAAAAGTACTTTATCCGCTTCATAACTATGAATTTTGGTTTGTTAAGTTTGATTTTGCCTTACGTATAAGGTTTAACCGGCTAAAATTATTTGAATAGATGAGCTAAAGTATATCTACGGGGAACTCAATGGAGAATGTAGTTCCAAAGCCCTGCCTGCTATTTACCGATATTGTTCCCCCCATTTTATCAACAAATTCTTTGCAAAGTAGTAATCCTAACCCCGAACCCTTTTCGTTTTGGGTACCAGGTGTTACAATGCTTTTATCAATCCTGAACAGTTTTTCGATATTTTGGTCGGGAATACCAATTCCGTTATCTCTAACTCTGATTACGCACTTACCATTAACTTCTGAAGCATTAATCGAAATTTCACCTCCAGGTCTTGTAAATTTTACAGCATTACTGATTAAGTTCCTCAGAACTGTATTCAGCATATTCTCATCAACATAGAGTTCAATACTAGCCGGGATATCAACGGTTAACTTGATATTCTTGTCTGTTAGTCGATTCTGTACTAACTCAATATTTTGGTTTACCAAAAGCGCAAGGGAAACCCTTTGGGGTTTATTTTGTATGTCGCCCATCTCGTTCGATGACCAGTCGAGTAAGTTTTCAAGTAACCCATAGGTGGTTAATGCCAGCCTATTAAGTTCCCCCATAAACTTTTTTGTTTTTTCCGAACTTAACGTTTCAATATCGGTTAAAAGAAAGGCAGTAGAGTTTACCAAAGTGCTAATAGGGTTGCGAAGATCGTGTGCAATAATCCTGAAGAATTTGTTTTTTGTAGCATTAATTTCTTCGAGCTTTTGTTTTTGTTGTTCAATCTCACTCTTTTGCTTTTCGAGCATGGCATTCTTTTCCGATATCCATTCGTAGGTTTCCCTGAGATGTTCTGCCTGAACCTGAAGTTCCTCCTTTTGTAAAAGAATTTCCTGTGTGCGTTCCTTAACCAAGCGCTCCAGCTTGTCGCGCTCCAGTATTAACTTGTAATGCCAAATTTTAAATATCGAATATATTAGTAAAAAAACAAGCAAAGCGTAGCCAATGTATGCGTAAATAGTTCTGTACCATGGCGTTTTAACCTCGAAACGAAATTCTAAAACAGGACTTTCAACCCCGAAAACACTTCGTGCTTTAACCTTAAATACGTACTTACCCTCACGTAAATTAGTATACTCCTTCCGGTAATCAGTCGACCACTCTGACCATCCCTCATCGTTACCAACAAGCTGGTAACTGAATTGACAAGGCTGATCGGATTCAAAGTATGGCCATGAGTATGAAAATTTCACAGAATTCCTTTTGTACGGAAGTACTATTCCTAAATCAATGATAGGATCTGCTATTTTTTTGTACAAATACGCTCCAAAAACTGTATCACCTTCAACCAGGCTATAGTTGTTACCATTAAAGAGCACAGAGTCCATATTTATCGCCCTATAAATAATTGGGGCAGGTAGGTTAAAGTAGTTATACCCCTTAGCAGGCCGAACCTGAAAGATTCCCTTGTCGGTGGACACCCACGATATTGAGTCTGCAAAATGGGTAACATATTGGTCAGTTAAAAGCTGGTTGCTTATCCTTCGCCACATTAGGGTGTCGTTGTTGCTTGGCAACCATTCCAGAATGTTTAACGATTTTATGTCAAAAGGCTCAAACCTTTTCGCATCTTGGTTAAAAGAGTAAAACTTGCTGTTAGCAATAAAGAGTATGGTGTCGTAAATATCAAAAATTCTAACATAGGCCGCATCGGGCAACCCATTAGAGGTATCGTACCTGAATACTTCATCCTCACTTTTCTCAAGCTGTGCATTCACAATACACCCAACCCCGCCTAGATTCTCTGAAAACCAAACATTTCCATTGCTATCTTCTCCAATACTTAGTATTTTACGGTTTGTTTTGCAAAGCAAAGCCTCATTTAACCACCTTCCGTTCTTGTACTTCAAGCGGGAGACTCCGTTTTCATGCCCCACAAAAAGGTATGAACGATTGATCCTGCCCTGATGAAGGACATAGGGTAGCTCAAGCCGGGTAATTTTACTGGCACTCCTTTTATTAATTTCAAAAACTCCATTCCTTGCAGCAACCAGCAAGTGGGTCTTCTGATTACTACCATACCAAAGTGGCTTAAGTAAGGTCGTATCGGATGGTTCTTGAAAGTAAAGGAACTGCCAAGCCTGTTCGTACCTGCCCTCCAAACGGTTAAACCTATCGGGCTTAAAGGTCTCTTGGTGCCTTTTTTCAATATAGAATAAGCCGCTGCCTGTTGATAAGTAAAAAAAGTCACCTTTACGGGCAACATCGGATAGCACACCATCAATTCCAACCTGCTCGTTCCAATAACGGAAAGGAGAAGTGAGTTCAACACTGGCTATACCATTATTAAGAGCAAGCCAAAGAATGCCGGAAGGCTGATAATACAAGAAATTTGCTGTGCTCCGAACACCAATTGAACTTTGGTCAATTACATCAACCACTCTGAATTTATGATCAACAATGATTACATCACCCAAAATTGATGAAAGAGCAAGGAGTGAATCATTAACCGAAATGCCATGGTAAAATAAATTCGTTTTGAAGTAACTATCAACACTTTGCGCATTGGATGAGAGTGCTGAAAGGGAACTAAAATTTTTAAATACACCATTTTCGAAATCAACAGTGTACAGCCCATTTTCCCTTGTACAAAGTATATATTTCCCGTTGAAAGGAATTAATGAATGAATCTTTAAAGATGAAAATTGCTGGCTCCCTTTTATAAGCTTTAAACTGCCATTATCAATAAAAAACATTCCCTCATTGAGGATATGAGCTGCATACCTTGAGCCTACAATGTGTGAGAGGTAATACACCCTTTTTTCATCAAGGGGTAAATATGAGATTTTACCTTTGTAATAGCTAAAGATACACCTGTCAGTTAAGAAGAATACCGTGTCGGCAATAACCCTGGTATCCCAAACCTCATTGAATTCCTTATATGCTGAATCGACATGGGATGAAAGCGACACATATCTCAACAAGCCGGTTTTATCCGGACTTAACAAACCAAATTCACCGTAACCTCCAACGTAAATTCGATCGTTACTATCAATAGCAATACTCCTAACCGAGGCACCTTTCCCAACCTCAATAAATTGCCAATTCTTTCCATCGAATTCAAGTACCCCTGCTCCATTTGCAAAGTATAAAACACCCCTCTTATCCTGAACAATACCCCAGTTCTGCGTAGCAGCCTGATAGGTATTTGCTGAATAGTAATGGGAAAGCAACAATCCACGCTCCTGTGCATTGGCAAAGGTAAGCTGAACTAGAACAATGATTAGTAACGGATATTTCAATCTCCGTAACACAAAATTTTATTTTTTAGTTTCCAGTATTTTAATCACATCCTCCTTATACAGCCTACCAATAGGTATTTCAATATCTCCAATTTCTAACGAGGTGGTGGAAAATGTATCCACCCGATTAAGTGCAACTATAAAAGAGCGGTGTACACGGATAAACCTCTCTTTATCGAGCAACTCCTCTAAACTACTTATGCTCTGTTTGGTTATAACTGTTCTGTTTAGTGTTACTACCTTAACGTAGTCCTTTATGCTTTCAAAGTAGAGTATTTCATCCTGCTTTACCCTTACGCTCTTTTTACTCTCCTTAAATATAAGGTATTCCGAATCCTTAAGGCTTGCATTTTCGGCTCTTTTTGAAAGAAGCTCTTTAGCCTTAGAGAATGCTTTAAGTAGTCTTTCAAAAGTGACTGGTTTAAGGATATAATCGGCAACATTTAGCTCAAAGCCCTCAATTGCGTAATCCCTGTTTGCCGAGGTTATAATAACCACAGGTGGGTTATACAAGCACCGTACAAGTTCAATACCAGTAAGTTTTGGCATTTCTACATCCAAAAAAACTATATCCACAGGGTTTTCCTGAAGATACTCAAAAGCAGGAAGTCCATCGTTAAAGGTAGCCACTACCTCTACCCCGGGTATACGGGAGAGGTAACCATCAATTACCGCAATGGCTAAGGGTTCATCGTCGACAATAATGGCCTTTAAATCCATTGTAACCTACAGTTTAGCCTCGCAATTTAATACTTTTTAGCATAATGCACTTCCCTACTTAGTACCCAAAATATTAAAAATCATATAACGCATTATTATACAATTATTTAACATTATATGCTTTTGAAATTGCATTTCGTATGTTAAAAACTGTTTTATGTCGACATAAGCACATTCAAGAGTACAAAAATATTGACATTAACACCTATTGTATATACCTTGCGCGCATCCAACTAAACACCAACCTAAACAAAAAAACGCTATGAGAAAAAATCTACTTGGTTTAGTAAGCATTTGTCTTATGACATGCCTGCTATGGGTAAATCAAACCCAGGCAGTACCGGCTTATCCGGGACTTGTACAGTACAAACAGGCTAATGGTAAAACTCTGGCCATTTTCCTAAAGGGTGATGAAAAGGTTAAGTGGGCAACCACTGAGGATGGTTACACCATTATGCTAAACAGCAATGGAGTTTATGAGTATGCCATTCAGGACATGAAGGGCGATTTGCAGCTTTCAGGCATTGAGGTAAACAACATCAAGGAAAGAACTGCTGCTGAAAAGGAACTGCTCTCAAAGGTAAGTAAGGGTTTATACTATAGCCCAAGCCAGCTATCAATGATGAAGAGCATTTGGGACATTAAATCAGCTGAGGCACAGAAAGCTTTCCCCACAACCGGCAATAGAAAGCTAATATGTATTCTGATGGGGTTTAAGGATAAAGCCTTTACTAAAACCCAAAGTGATTTTAACAACCTATTCAACCAGGTAGGATATAGCACTGGCGGTGCAACCGGTAGCGTTAAGGATTACTACCTTGAGAACTCATGGGGCCAATTCAACCTAACGGTTGATGTATTTGGCCCCTATACTGCCAGCCAGAACATGTCGTACTACGGAGCTAACGATGCATACGGTAACGATAAGAACCCAAGAGCTTTGGTTACTGAAGCCGTTAATGCAGCCGACGCCTCAGCTAACTTTGCCAACTACGATAATGATGGCGATGGTACAGTTGATGGAGTGTATGTTATTTATGCAGGTTATGGTGAAGAGGCAGGTGCCAGTGCCGATGCTATTTGGGCGCACGCATGGAGTATTACTCCTGTTACCAAAGACGGGAAAACTATTTCAAAATACTCATGCTCTGCAGAACTAAGAGGAAACTCCGGAACAACTATTACATCTATTGGTGTTATATGCCATGAGTTTGGTCATGTACTTGGCGCTCCTGACTACTATGATACCGATTATAGCACCGGTGGTCAGTTTGAGGGAACAGGCAAGTGGGATATGATGGCCAGCGGCTCATGGAACAACAATGGCGTAACACCCGCTCACCACAACGCATACACTAAAGTTAAGGTTTACGGATGGGCAACTGCAACCGTTCTTTCATCGGCAACAAACGTAACAGTTAAACCAGTTAAAGACAACAAGAGTTTCTTCCAGATTAACTCTACTACCAGCGGTGAGTACTGGATTATGGAAAACCGCCAGCAAGTAGGTTTTGATGCATACGTTCCTGGCCATGGCTTGATAATTTACCATGTTCATAAGGATGTTGCCAGTGCAAGCAGCAGCAATAACATTAACGCTACTTACCCACAAAAAATGTATCCGGTTTGCGCAAGCGCAACAACAAACCCTGGCACTACATCAAGTACCTATGGTAGCATTAATAGCACAGGTTGCCCATTCCCCGGAAGTAGCAACAAAACATCATTTACCGATGCTACTACCCCTAACATGAAATCGTGGGCTGGCGCTAATACGGGCAAGCCTATGACCAGTATTGCTGAGAATGCAACTACCAAGGATATCACCTTTGCATTTATGGGTGGATCAGGTGGAGGCACTGCACCAACCGCAACCACTGTAGCCGCTTCATCAATAACCACCAGCAGCGCTACTTTGAATGGTACTGTTAATGCCAATAATGCTACAACCACTGTTACTTTTGAATGGGGTACTACAACAAGTTTAGGTAACAGCATCAATGCTACGCCTAATAGTGTTACCGGAACTTCAAATACCAACGTTACCGCTAACCTTACCGGTTTATCAGCAAATACTAAATACTACTACAGGGTTAAAGCTGTTAGCGCCAACGGAACCACCTATGGCAGCACCATGAACTTTACCACCGCTGTTAACCCCACTTCAGTTACTCTTCCGTACTCCCAAACCTTTAGTAGCTCATCGATGCCAACAGGATGGACAACTCAGAACACAGGTAGCGGTATAACTGAACGTTGGAGCGTTTCCAACACCAATAAGGCTGGCGGATCGGCCTACGAAATGAAATGTACTTACCAGAATGTTAACCCGGGCACCACACGCCTGATCACACCTGCCATAAACACATCAGGTGTAAGCCAGGTAACATTAACATTCCGCCATATGCTTGATGCATACAGCACCGGTGTTACTTTGAGAGTTCAAACCTCGAACGATAAGACCAATTGGACCAACACATCTTGGTCAGTGGCTACCTCAAGCACCAATATTAACGCAACTAGTGTTACTGTTAACATTACAACAAACCTCAACTCTGCAACAACATATATAGCTTTTGTTGCCGAAGGTAATCTCTACAACATTGACTACTGGTATATTGACAATGTTTCTGTTGCCGCAGGTAGCGGAGCAACTACACCAACGGTTACTACTGGCAGTGTAAGTAACATTACTTCCAGCACAGCCACGGTAGCCGGTAATGTAACAGCCGATGGTGGTGCAACTGTAACTGAACGCGGTATTTGCTACAGCACATCACAAAATCCAACCACAGCAAATAGCAAGGTAGCAAGTGGTTCGGGTACTGGATCGTTCAGTGCAAACCTCAGTGGTTTGGCTGCTAACACCACATACTACGCTCGTGCATACGCAATTAACGCCCAAGGCACATCGTACGGTAGCCAGGTTAGCTTTACCACAACTACCAGCACGGTTACCTACTGCGCTTCAAAGGGTAGCAACTCCAGCTACGAATGGATTGACCTTGTTCAATTTGCAGGAATCAATCGTACTTCAGGCAACGATGGTGGCTACAAGGACATGACCAGTCTGCAGGCTACCGTTGCACGCGGAACCACATACACAATCTACTTCAGTGCAGGATTCAAGAGTAGCTCCTATACCGAGTACTGGGCTGTATGGATTGACTACAACAAGAATGGCACTTTTGATACTAATGAAAAGGTAGTTAGCGGTTCATCATCGAGCAGCGGAACCCTTTCGGCTAGTATTACCATTCCTACAACTGCTACCCTTGGCGTTACTCGCATGCGTGTAAGCATGAAATACAATGCTGCACCTACCGCTTGTGAAACATTTAGCTACGGCGAGGTTGAGGACTACAGCGTAAATATTACAAGCGGAACATCAGCTCCTTCAACCGACAATCCTTTTGCTGAGGAGCTTGGTAACGAAAAGGTTGATATTTTCACCATCTATCCTAACCCTGCTTCCGAAAAGATAAATGTTGTTCTTAACGGCATTGAAGGTGAAGTATCGGCTCGTATATACGATATGCGTGGCGCGGTTGTTAAATTCCAGATGCTAACCGACAGAAATAACACAATTGAGATTAATGATTTGGCTCCTGGTGTTTACATGATCTCAATTGACGATGAAAAACAGCCTATAACAAAACAATTTATCAAAAAGTAATAGCTGCTAGAGTGTTTTATGCGAAGAGGGGTGTCGATTTTCGGCACCCCTTTTCTTTTCTATTAACCGAATATGCAAAATGGCAATTAATTTCAAAATCCTATCACTCGGTAAGAATTTCCACTTAATAATGAACCTGCAATTAACACTATTTAGAAATTTTCCAAATAATTTATATGATATGTAAACATTTACATATGTTATTGTGTTATAATTTTGCAAAACTAAAAAATAATTAAAACATATGGAATTTGAAGTTACATTTCAAGGCAAAAAGCAGGTTGTTGCTCACATTGGAGAGCACGATATTTTAACCGATCAACCGGTTTATGGAGGTGGCGATAACCAAGGCCCAGCTCCATTCACATTATTTTTGGCATCAATAGGTACCTGTGCAGGTATTTACGTAAAATCGTTCTGTGACCAGCGGGGCATACCAACCGACAATATTAAAATTGTGCAAAAGCATCAGTTTAACCCCTTGACACACATGATTGAAAGGTTGGAACTCGAAATCAACCTTCCTGCCGATTTTCCTGAGAAATACAAGGAGGCCGTTATTAAGGCGGCCGACCAGTGTGCGGTTAAAAAGCACCTGCATAACCCGCCTCAAATGAGCGTAACCACTAAGAGCATATAATAAAAAACTCCCGCTTTCTGCGGGAGTTTTTATTTAAGAGATATGGATTTTTAGAGTATTGTTAACTCATTCATGATATGCTTTGATTCACCGAACTTATCGATAATAAATAGTACATACCTAATATCAACCACAATGGTTCGTTGGGTTTCGGGTTCGTACATAAAGTCGCAGGCCATGGCTTCAGCGTTGCCGTCAAAGGCTATTCCTATCAAATTCCCATTAGCATCGAGCACTCCGCTACCGGAATTACCACCGGTAATATCGTTGTCGGTAAGGAAGCAAACTGGCATTACGCCATTCCTAGCATACGGGCCATAATCCTTACGTTCCCATAGCTTACGTAGCTTTTCAGGCACTTTAAACACGTCGGAATTGGGATCTTCCTTTTCCATTACTCCATCAAGGGTTGTAAAGGGTTTGTATGCCATCCCATCGGCAGGGCGATAACCCTTTACCTTCCCATAGGTTAACCGGGGTGTTGAATTGGCATCGGGGTATAAAAGTTTACCCTTGTTCATTTCCATTATTCCTTTGGTATAGAGCTGCATTGCTCTGTTGTAGTTCTGCTTTGCCTCATACATGGAGTTGTATATGGAATCCCAAAGCATATTGTAATTATGGTATAGGATGAAGAGCGGATCTTTTACCAATGAATCCAAGTAAGGTCTTTTAATCAGTTTCTTTAGATTTTCAGGCGAGGTGAAATAGGATTTCTCAAAGAAAGCCATTATATAGTATGGATAAGAGGTGCTAATATCTTCGACTTTTTTAATGGCATTAAGCATTCCCAAATTATTGAATTCACCACTGTTGTTTAGCAGTGCGCCAAAAGCAATAGAGTATAGCTGAACATCGGGGTAAATATGGTATTTTTCAAAGATTTTTGGTAATCGTTTTTCAAGCAGTTTAGCCTCCTGGCGAATGTAATCCCTTTTAAAACTTAATCGGCTGTAGGGCTTGCCCTGCATGATGATTGCGGAAACGAAATCGTTGCAAGCGGTAACATTTTTATATACGTCAACCGGGTAAAACGACAGAGCTGAAATGGCTCCCTCAAGCTCCTCCCAGCGGTTTTGGGTTACAGTCTGGTAGTAATTTTCCAATACTGGGATACTGGTAACATAGCGGCTGTAAAGAAAAGGATTGCTATTAGCCCAAGCCTTTAGGCTATCCTCCCGGGCAGCAAGGCGTTCAACAACGCTATACTTATACATTGACTCGGCTTGCCAAACATCTTTTTGGTAAAAGTTTATAAGATAGTCGTGCTTATCGGTATAGTTAACCTTAATTGCGGGGTCGGTTTGTTGGGCTTTTTTAATTGCGTTAATCATTTCCCCCCAAACGGTACGCTTAAAGTTGGCTACCACCTCGCGGTTAAACATAGCCTCATAGGACGAAGCATAACGGTGCGTTCTTCCCGGAAATCCGATTATCATGGCAAAATCGCCCTCCTGAACCCCTTGCAGGTTAATTTTTAAGTAATTCTTTGATTTCAACGGAATGTTTTTTGGGCTGTACTGAGCAGGTTTACCATCGGGAGAGGTGTATATACGAAATATACAGAAATCGCCTGTATGGCGAGGCCAATGCCAGTTATCCACATCCCCTCCAAAATTTCCAATTGATGCGGGAGGAACTCCAACCAAACGAACATCGAGGTAACGCTCGTAACGGAACATGTAAAACTCATTGTAGTTAAAAAACGGCCTTACCACCACGTGATACCCGCTTTTTGCTTCAACGGAATCCTGAAGGTATTGCATCTTCTGGTTAATGGCTTCAAAGTATTCCCTGTTGGAAAGCGATGGACTGATGCCGGTAAGAATATCGGAGGTTACATCGGTAATGTCAACAAGTATAAGCGCCGTTTTGCCTTTAGCCGGCAATTCTTCAGCATACGATTTAGCCCAGTAACCATTCTCTAACAAATTGTTGGAAACGGTGCTTAATTCCTGAACAGCATCAACGCCACAATGGTGATTGGTGAAGAAAAGACCATTTGGCGAGACCATTTCAGCACTACAGCTACCATCATCGAATTGAACTATGGCATCCTTTAGGCTCGATTTATTAACACTGTAAATATCCTCAGCTGTCAATTTTAGTCCTAGCGTTTGCATTGCCGAAATGTTTTTACCTATAAGGTTAAGCATCCACATGCCCTCATCGGCAAGCACATTGGAAGAAATAAGAAAAAGTAAAAGCCAACTGGTCAGGTTCTTTATTGCTCTCATATTGGAAATTTTGATTTATTTGTTTCGATTAAACAAGATCAGAATTAATATTAAAGATAGCGATAATATTGAAGCAATAGCATACTCCCACTTTTTTTGTGAAGCAGTTACTAAAAATGATAAAGGTTGCTCGGTTTTAAAAAGGGTTTCAGGGATGTCGCGCCAGTGCCATTTGCCAATTATTGTACCATTGTATAAATAAAGCATACCAGGGTACGATCGGACTATGGTTTTTAGCATAACCTCATCGGCTTGAAGCCATGTAAAGAATAAACCATGTTGGTTTTCCAGGTTTGCCAAATCTGTTCCAGCAGCCGATGTTAACCCGAGGATTTTAACGCCTTTATCGCGAGCCTGTTTCTGAATAGTTTTAAACCTAGCTATTGCGGGTTCCGATAAGTATTTAATATTTGGAATTACAACTAAAATCAAATCACCTTTAGAGTAAAGAATGCTATCGGTATAGTTATGTCCATCTTCAGTGTACAACGTGAAGTTAGCTATAGGAGGGGTGTAGCCTTTTTCTACTAAATATGACTTTGAATCAACAAAAGTCCATGTAGAATCATTCCACGGGTAGTTGGTTTCATCAAACTCCTTTACCACGCCATCCTTCTGGTAGTAAAGAATTGTTCTGTAAACATCGTGAGGTGCCCCTTCAGGGATTGAGGTGTACTGTAATAAATTAGCACCAATGTGGAAAGGTCTAAAATCGATAATGGGCTGATGGCGTATGCCATGAACAGAGGGTAAAATTGCAATGGCAAGAAGCAGTAATGAAAGCAAATTCTGTTTGATAGGATTTTGCCTTGATAGTTCCTCCCTACGGTTGGTAAAAAGGAATGCAGCCGCAGCAAAAAAAACTAAATTTTTAAAAAAGGTTCCCCAATTCGATAGTTTAATGGCATCGCCAAAACAACCACAATCAGAGATGGGATTGGTGATAGCCAGCAAAAGGGTCAGGGGTGTAAATACTACCATGAATAGGAATGCCCCCCATGCAGCAATCTTCTGTTTTACCCCTGATAGTAATAGCAAGCCAATGTACAGCTCAGCGGCGCAAAGCAAAACAGAAAGAGGGAGTGCTAAATTGTCCAGGAAATGGAAATGAAACGCATTAAAGTAATCATGTAACTTGTAAGCAGTACCCCACGGGTCAATTCCCTTTACAAACCCTGAGAAAATAAAAACTATTGCCAACAGATACCTTGCAACTACTAAAATTCTCCTTTTCATTGCCATTTTCTTTATAAATTCAACAAATTCCGTTTTGCAATTTCATTCAGTATCATTGACGAAATTGCTTCAGGCTTGAGCATATGCCCCTCTTTGTCAGTACAATCTAATACAACAAAATTTGGGTCGAACTGTTGCTGCTGTAGGTAGATATTCCGAACTTTCTCCTGAAATGATAGGTCCTTTTCGTGAATATCGTCCTTACCCTGCAAGTATTGCCTTGACTCACCAATTCTTTGCTCAGTTAGACGTTGGCGGGTAAATTCAAAAGGTACATTTAAAAAGATATTTAAGTTGGGTTTAGGTATTGCATAGTAATCAAATTCCAGCTTTAAAATCCATTCCCTTAACAGGTTAATTTTATGGGGATTGTTAAGCTTTGCACACTGAAAGGCAACGTTGGAGTATACATACCTATCGAGCAGAACCACATGCTTTTCATTAAGCCATTGGCGAATCATTGGAGCAGCATCCATCCTATCCGAAGCATACAAAAGGGCTACCACATAAGGATCAACCCTGTCGATAGTTCCCAAATCGCCACGTAGAAACCTAGCAATAAGATCGCCAAAAAATGGGGCATCAACTCTAGGAAAGTGAAGGAAATGGCAAGGTATGGACTTTGTTTTAAGGTGTTGTGTAAGTAAGTCAATTTGGGTTGATTTGCCTGCACCATCGAGCCCTTCAATAACAATTAAAGCCATCTGCGAAAAAATTAAAAAACAACATCTGTAAACTTAACACAATGTTTCGTAATTTTAGCATTTGAAACATTTTGCAAGATAGGAAAAAATGGAAGAAAAACGTTCAGTTTTCGCGCCAAGAAAAACGTTGCAGTTCAACGGCAGACTCATAACCATTGAGAAACCCTTGGTTATGGGAATAATAAACATAACAAACGATTCATTTTTTAGCGGTAGCCGGTACAGGTTTTCGCACAGCATAGCCCGCAGGGCAAAACAAATAGTTGAGGAAGGTGGCCAGATAATTGACATTGGTGCTTGCTCAACCCGACCGGGTGCGAAACCGGTAAGTGAGCGGGATGAAATAAAACGCCTCCACAAAGCGTTGGCTGCTATTCGAAGGAGTTATCCTGAAGCCATAATCTCAGTAGACACCTTCCGTGCTTCGGTTGCAGAATGGGCTGTAAAGGAATTTCGCGTTGATATAATCAACGATATATCGGCAGGACAGATGGACAGCAAGATGTTTGAAACTATTGCTGAACTAAATGTACCCTACATACTCATGCATATGCAAGGTACACCCGAGAATATGCAGCAAAACCCTCAATACGAAAATGTTATCAGAGATCTCATTCTATTCTTTAACGATAAAATTGAGAAGCTGAAACAGCTTAACGTTAAGGATATAATTATTGACCCCGGCTTTGGTTTTGGCAAAACCATTGAGCATAACTATACTATCCTAAAAAACCTTGAGACATTTAAACTACTAGAACTTCCGATACTTGTAGGCATTTCAAGGAAGTCGATGATATACAAACCACTAAACACTAAACCCGAACAAGCATTAAATGGGACAACGGTTCTGAACACGTTAGCAATTCTTAAGGGTGCCAGCATACTTAGGGTTCATGATGTTAAACAAGCTGCTGAAACCATAAGATTGCTTGAACTACTTAATGCTCAACCTGAATTTCAATTCATTTAGCCCCATGGAATTATTACCGATACCGCTTTTTATACATGTAAGAGTGCTCGACATTGTCGACATTGTAATTGTAGCATTTCTTCTTTACCAAATATACCTTTTAATTAGAGGGACTGCCGCCATAAAAATTTTTTCAGGGATTGTGCTCCTGTACTTCATTTGGCTAGTTGTAAAAGCATTGAACATGGAGTTACTTGGCAATTTGCTTGGCCAGGTAATTGGGGTTGGTGTTATTGCCCTCATTATTGTTTTCCAGCAGGAGATAAGAAAGTTTTTGTTGCTGCTTGGGTCGCGGTACACAACTAAAGGGAAAAGTGCCTTGGAGTCTTTCTTGCTAGGTACGGATCAGAATGAGGTTAGCCAAACAAACCTCGATGCAATAGTAAAGGCTTGCAAAAACCTATCGGAAACCAAAACAGGGGCACTAATTGCCATTACCCGAAACTCAGAGCTTGAGGTATACTCTCAAACGGGCGACATTATTAACGCAGAACTCTCAAGCCGGCTGCTTGAAAATATTTTCTTCAAAAATAGCCCATTACACGATGGGGCGGTAATAATCAAAGGCAATAAGATTCATGCTGCCCGATGTGTTTTGCCAATATCGGAGAACCTTAATTTACCCCCAAAGTTCGGAATGAGGCATAAATCGGCCTTAGGATTGACAGAGGTTACGGATGCCTTGGTAATTGTTGTTTCAGAAGAAACAGGCAAAATAAGCTTAGCCGACAATGGCAGTATCGATTATGGCATTAGCCTTACTGACCTAAAAGAGAAACTAGAACAAAAGTTACAAGCTAAACGATAGGATAATAAAGTTTATGTTACATTTGTTCAACACCTAAATCTTATCAGCAATGATTAAGTACCAAATCACCAAATCGGACACAAAGATTTATGGTGAGGTTACAATACCCCCCACCCGACCAATGTCAAATAAGTTTTTAGTAATTAAGGTTTACAAAGATGCAAATCTTCCCACAGGACAGGGTTCTGAAATTGGCAACGAAAAAATTATTAACCAAAGCATCTTTAAGGAAGGACTAAAGAGCAAGAGTAGCCGTACAGCCCGAGCAATTAGGCATATCAGGGCCTTTATCAACTACTTTGGTGGCGAGTGGATACTTTCATCGTCAAACATCTTAAAGGACAGCACCACCGGTAAAATTGTAGCGCTACTCCAAAAGTATGGGTTAAAGGTTCAGTTCGAAGAACGAATTGGTAATCCGCCTTTCAGACTTATTGGAAAGAATTTGAAGGGGAAAATACTTCGGGTTGAAGGATCAATAAATAGCAAGATGATTGAAGCACGATTGCTTATCGACCCAAGTTTAAATTCCGAAGAAATTATTGAACTAAAAAACTTTATCATTTCCCAGGGTTACTCCACCATGACCCTTCGAGCGCTTCAGTTCATGGGCGTAAATATAGATTGGCGTGAGGATGAGGTGCTTATTGAACATCAGATCTTTGATGGTAGTGAACTTTCCATTGAAGCTGATTGGTCGTTAGCATCGTACTGGTACGAGGCAGTAGCCCTTGCCGATAAAGGGGAGATTGCTATCAAAGGTCTGAAACCCGAAAGTTTTCAGTGCGATACTGCTGTAAAAGACTTATTCACACGGTTAGGTGTAACCACAATTATTGCAGAGAATGCAATAATTCTTAAACGCAAAGGAAGGGTAACAAAGCAATTTGAACATAATTTTAAGCAACACCCCGATTTAGCCCCTGCCGCGATGTTTACCTGCCTTGCACTAGGCATTCCTTTTACAATTAGTGGAATTGATTACTTCCATACCAAAGACCCCGACAGGCTCAATGCCATTAAAGCCGAATTCCAGAAACTTGGTGCAACAATTAATGTTCAACTGGAAAATGATGTTGAAGTTCTGAAGTTTGATGGAAAATCCAAACTAAAAAACTTGAAAGTTCTAGAGTGCGATTCACAAAACGATCACCGTGTAGCCATGTCGCTAGCCCCCTACGCAATTCTTGGCAAGAGAGTGGTTATGAACAATGCTCGTATAACCAGTAAATCATACCCAACTTTTTGGGATGAGATTAAAAAGTTAGGTTTTGAGGTAACAGTTTTGCAGTAAAAAGAAAATTCTTAAACAGCAAAAGGGTGACATCTCTGCCACCCTTTTCTATTTTTGGTATAATCTACTTTTTCCAAACTAATGTACCAGCAAGCATATCGTGAAGTGCTTGTTTCTTTTGGGTAAAACCTGCTAAAATATACCCTATCATGAAAATCAAGCTGGAAAGAATTTTTCCGAAATAGCGTCCGGTAGCTCGGGCAAACGATATACGATTTCCTTCCATATCAGTTACAACAAGGCCAATAGCAATCTTACCAACCGTTCCTTGGAACTTTGACGACTCCATTATGGCAAAGTATAACCACATTAGTACAATCAACGCCAAATAGGTAATCATGGCTGTACCAACAATTGCGCCAACCATACCAATGGCTTCAGTCTCAGTAATCCCATTTGACGCAGCCGAGGCCGCTGAGAATCCAATTAATGCAAGAACAGGTATAACAATAATCCACTGAATTACACCAATAATTATTGCATCAAGAATGTACGCCAGAAAGCGCCACCAAAAACCTGCATACTTTAAGTTTTCCATAATTCGTAAGGTTTAAGTTTAGTTTATGGTTATTTAAATCAACAGCAATATAATAAATTCCATGTAGTTTCAAAACAATCAAACCTAATTATCTACAAATTCTTGCCAAATTGCTATTTCTGGAACCAATGTTGTTTAGTTAAGGTTATTTGTCATGTTTCGCTTGCGCGAAACATGACGCTGTCGTGCTGAGTCCGGATTTATAGGGATAGACTTCGCTAAAACATCTCAACGATGGATGAATAGAGATCCTTCGCTGCGCTCAAGATGACAAGCGGAGTTGACAGTTGATGGTTGATAGTTGTTAGTGATAAAAAATGCATTTCATGAAACACTTAAAACCAAACACTACTCTCCATTTTCCCTTTAAACTGCACACTGTACACTGCACACTATTCAAAAGATCCTTCGCTGCACTCAGGATGACAAATGAAACTATTCGTATAAGTTGTTCGTTATTAGTGGGATACGACCTCACCCCAGCCCTTTTCCCTGAGAGGGAGTGGAGCGGAAGAAGCAGGCAGAGGTATAAAAGCCTGACCCGACAATGGGTCGGGGGTGTAACGTGGCGGTGGGCCTAGTTAGCGATACCACATGAGTCACGCCACAGGCGTGGCGAAATGTATCGCGTGGCAGTTCCACCCGCGGGGCACCCATCGGGTCAGGCTTTTCAGCCTTGATTTTCTTTGGTTCTTTCTTGTATCAAGACAAGAAAGAACTTTAAAATAGCTCTTTGCAATGTTTTTCCTTTGCGATGCAAAGCTTCACCCTTGCTCTTTGGAAAATGTATTGCGTGCATCGCAATACAAGTGGGAGTATACATAGGTTTACAAACGTTTAGCCCCTACGGGGCTAGAAGCGGTGTTCGTTGTTCGTGAATCGTTGTTCGTGAAGCTATTGTCATGTTGAGCTATGTGAAACGTCTCATGGGGACGATTAAGAGATCCTTCGCTGCGCTCAGGATGACAGGCATGTTTATTTTTGTTAACTAAACGACATTGATTACTGGAATGATGAAATAAATAATTTACTGTTAGTAACTCAAGGTATAAAAGAAATATTTGCTGGACACTTTTTCCATTGGATAACCAAAACAGGCCAACGCATTTTAAAAATTATCGAGTTAGTTTTTCCTTATTTCAAACAGATACTCCAAAGCCTCAGTAAACTCCCGGCTCCAAAACCATTCTGAATGACGACCATCAGGTGCAATTTTCATTTTAACATAATCCTCATCCTTATATCCAGCTTTGTATAGGTGGTGTTCCAGCATTTTCATATCCTCAACTAAGGTTTCGCTTTCCTTTTCACCAGCCAAAAGATATATTTTCTGATCAGCCCTACGCTTGTACTTTGAAACATACTCAAATACTTTAGGCGAAAACCAGAGCGAAGGTGAAAACACTCCCACCCTACCAAAAGCATCGGGATACTTGAGCCCTATATAAAGCGAAATTAATCCACCCATTGAGCTACCAATAACAGCATTAAACTTGGGTTCAGGATTAGTCCTATAGTTTTTATCGATAAATGGCTTAAGCTCTTTGGCAACAAAGTATGCATACTTATCGCCATCGCCACCCATGCCAAGGGAGTCGTTACGCCATGGTGAGTATTCGTTTATACGCTCCTTACTATCATTATAAATAGCTACAACAATGGCGGCAAAGCCGCAGCTGTAGTAAAGGCTATCCATTATTTCGTCAACCCTCCATTCCCCGGCAAATGAGGTAGCCTCGTCAAAAACATTTTGGCCATCGTGCATGTAAATTACAGGGAACTGCTGTCTTTTGCTGTAGTTTGGCGGTAAGTATAACCGCACCGCTCTACGGCGATTCAGCTGTTTCATCTCAAGGGTTGAGGGTAAGAACCTAACATTAGTTGAAGCTGTGGATTTTCGTTGAGCGGCCTCAAACATATCGCGCCATCCATTCACCTTAATACTAACGGTATCGGTAGGTGGGAAATAAATCCTGTTTCGAATATCGCCCCCATTGGAGTCCACCTCAACAAGTTGCCAACTGCCACGTGAAAGTTTATACTCAAAGGTATCCTTTACATGCGTTAATTTCAGTTCATAACGGTTCGTAGTTCGTTTAAAGGCCCAACTAATATCATGCGGATTCCATCCATTTAGTTCCGATGCCATAAAAATTGTGTCATCGGGCCGAGTTCTTGCCGGAAAAGAATCAACAACAAACACAACCTGTGCGCTTAACCGGAAACTCAATAAAATCAACGATGACAGTATAACAAAATTGGCTTTCATTCTTAGAGTTGTTTACATTAAAAACAAAGGTAACACTAAAAAAGTAGTTGTAAAAATGGCTAAACAGCTATATCTTTGCAGGAAATAAATGGCCCCGTAGTTCAGCTGAATAGAACGTCAGATTCCGGTTCTGAAAGTCGGGGGTTTGAATCCCTCCGGGGTCACTTAAAAAAAGCCAGCCAAAGAGGACTGGCTTTCTTTCTTGAATAACAATACACTAACTTATAGGCCCGGAGGGATCATGGAGCGTAGCGGAACTAATCCCTCCGGGGTCACTTGGTTAAGCCAGTCGAACAGGACTGGTTTTCTTTGTTCAAAAAAGCAACCATAATCAGCATTGCCGGAGGGATCATGGAGCGCAGCGGAACTAACTTGAGGTTCATCACTTTTGGGAATTCATTCTAACTCACTTCACAATAATTTACTTATATTGGCGTTAACCAAAAAAATCGCTTCACAATGGAAAACTCAATTAGGAACAACCTCGACAATCCTGAAGTGCTTGAGCAACTTTACAGAAAGAACAGAAAAGGTTTTGAAAAAGCCTTTTTCAGCATTTACTCTGAAATATCAAGCATTCCATTAGCAAAATTTTGGTTTACCAGGCTAACCGCCGATAATAAAATACTGTTCAATGTAAACCTAAAAGAAATTGCATATGTATTAATTTCCTGTTTGATAGTCAGTATTGTCATGTTAATTCCTTGGTTGTTTGGGTTTAACCCACATGAAAATAATTTTTACGAACGGAACCTTGCGCTAACGGCTCTCTTGGGAGTCACCCTTTACACGGCCATACTAAAAAATATCAACCTAAAAAAAACTGCAGCAATCGTTGGATTTTTTATTATTTCTGCAATTTATGTAAATGTTCTGCCAAAAACGGAAAGTAGCTCTACCACCCTGATATACATCCATTTACCCATACTTCTTTGGTTTATTTTTGGCATAGTATTCTCAGAGTTCGAACTAAAAAACAATGAAAAACGAATTGAGTTTATAAAGTATAATGGCGACTTAGCTGTTTTGTTTAGCATTTTTGCAATAGCAGGAATGATCCTAACTGCTTTTACCATTGGGTTGTTTAGCGCAATTGGAATAAATGTTGAAAAAATTTATTTTGAACTAATTGTTATACCTGGAGTAGTTTCCGTTCCAATAATTTGCACATATCTGATCAATAAATTCGAATACCTATCAAATAAAATTGTCACTATAGTTGCCAATATTTTTAGCCCACTAATACTAATAACACTCATAATATACCTTATCAGCATAGTAGCAAAAGGAAGCAATCCTTTTGTTAATAGGGATTTTCTAATTATTTTCAATGCAATGCTTATTGGAGTTGTTGCATTGGTGATCTTTTCAATTTCAGAAAGAGTTAACAACTCAACAAATAATTATTACACAATCATTTTCACTGCTCTTTCAACAATAGCTTTGCTAATAAATGTTGTAGCGTTACTGGCTATTCTTTATAGGATTACGGAGTATGGCATAACACCTAACCGCCTAGCTGTAATAGGATCGAACCTTCTATTTTTCACCCATTTAATTCTAATCTTAACCAATTTATTGAGAGTGATACGAAAAAAACAACACTTAACCATTATTGAGCAAGTAACGGCTAAATTTTTACCCTACTATGGAATATGGTTGATTTTTGTGGTTTTTATTCTGCCCTTTATATTCAATTTCAAGTAATGTAATTTCAATAAATTTTGAACACAACACTATTTAACATGGCAAATAATTAAAAAAGCAATAATTTAGTGCGAACTTTTAAAAACATAGCCATGAAAAGAGTAGTAATTAGTTCGTTATTATTATTTGCCACAACAGGACTGTTTGCTCAAATTTTTGTGGGTGGTAGCGTTGGATTTAACACCACTGGCGGAAAAATTGAAAATGGCAACACTTCCGTTGACAAGGTTACACAAACCAGCTTCTCACTAGCCCCCAAAGCAGGAATGTTCCTATCCGAAAAGCTTGCAGTTGGAGCCATACTAGGTTTTAACCTACAAAGTGAGAAAACGCCTGGCACCCCTGAAGAAATTGATAGAACTACAACATTTGGGTTAACGCCGTTTGCCCGTTACTACGCCTTTTCCCTAAACAAATTTTCGGTTTTTGCTCAAGGGAATTTAGGTTTTTCGTATGGTGTTGAAAAGCACAAGGAGGGTTCAACAACTACAACTGGCCCTAAAACAACCACCATTGGGATATCGGCATTTCCAGGCATTTCATATAAATTGACTGATAAAGTTGAGCTTGAAGCAGTAATTGGTGGACTTAACCTTAACTTTAACCGTGTCTCGGTTAAAAATAACAACACAACCAACATCACCAATACTTTTGGAGTTGGCGCTAACCTCGATGCCATTGCAACCACAGGGTTTATTACAATAGGTGCAATTGTAAAGCTTTAATACCTACCCGATAAGTTAAAAAGGGATGCAAATGCGTCCCTTTTTATTTTTCTGCTTTTTTACTGATTTTCTTGTATTCCTTACAAACCAGTGTTAAACCACATTCTGTGCACTTGGGTTTCCGTGCAGTACACACATACCTACCGTGAAGTATAAGCCAGTGATGAGCTTTAGGAATAAGTTCAAGGGGGAAGTTTTCCATCAGCTGGCGTTCAACGGCAAGCGGGGTCTTGGCGTTGCTTACCAAACCAATCCTATTTGCTACACGGAACACATGAGTGTCAACAGCCATGGCTGGTTTATCGAACACTACCGATGCAATAACATTGGCTGTTTTACGGCCAACACCCGGAAGGCGTTGCAATAGATTGATATCAGAAGGAACCTCGCCATTAAACTCAGTCATCAAAACCTTGGCCATTCCTAGCAGATTTTTTGCCTTACTGTTTGGGTATGAGCAGCTTTTTATTATTTTGTAAATATCTTCCACGCTGGCGTTTGCTAAACTCACAGCATCGGGAAAACTTTTGAAAAAATTTGGTGTTATTAGATTTACACGTTTATCGGTGCATTGCGCACTAAGAATAACTGCCACAAGCAATTCATATGGGTTAGAGTAATGCAATTCTGTTTCGGCTATGGGACGGGTTTTCTCAAAATACTCTATTACAAAACGGTATAGTTCCTTTTTTGAATTCATCATATTTCTCTTTAACTCCAAAATTAGATTAAATTGATTAAACCTTTTTTATTTCCACTGGCAAATCACCTCATAAAATATTTAAGAATCAGCATTTTTATCAGCCCGTATGGATTTGCAAATTCATTATAATTCAGTTTAACAGATCACTTTCCACTATTCCTCTAACTTCATCATATTCTGTCCATTCCGACTCATTCCGATTCATTCCGACTCATTCATCTAAAAATCCTACTATCTCCATTTTTATCAGCCCGTATGGATTTGTTAATTCATGGCAATTCGGTTTAAGCAAATGTTGCACAAATTACTAACTTTGCAACTCAAAAAAAGAATACTTTGGCATTAATTTACCTACAAGCTGAAAATGTAAGCAAGTCGTTTGGTGATTTGGAAGTATTAAGCGATGTATCGCTTAGCCTATTCCAAAACCAGCGCACAGCCCTAGTAGCAAGAAATGGAACAGGTAAAAGCACATTGCTTAATATCCTTGCAGGATATGACACACCCGATTCCGGAAAAGTAACCCTACGTAACGATATTAGCGTTGGCTATCTACCACAGGAACCTCAACTCAATTTATCAAAATCGGTTTTAGAAAATGTTTTTAATGCCGATGATGCTATTTCGGTTGCCATACGTAATTACGAAAAAGCTATTGAGTCAACCGATAAAATGGCATTGCAGAATGCCATTGATGAGATGGACAGGCTTAACATTTGGGATAGGGAACAAAAGGCCAAGCAAATACTCTCAGTTTTTCAGCTTACAGATATAAATCAACCCGTTCAACTGCTTTCGGGTGGTCAGCGCAAGCGAGTTGCACTTGCTGCGGTGCTGATAAGCAACCCCGACCTGCTTATCCTCGATGAGCCAACCAACCACCTCGACCTTGAAATGGTGGAATGGTTGGAGGATTACCTAACACGGTCGCAAAAAACAGTGCTGATGGTTACCCACGACAGGTATTTCCTTGACCGCGTTTGCACCGATATTATTGAGATAGATCAAAAGCAGGTTTATACGTACAACGGAAACTATTCCTATTTTATTGAGAAACGCGATGAGCGAATTAGGGCAAAGCTGGCAGAAATTGACAGAGCAAGCAACTTACTCCGACGGGAAACTGAATGGATGCGCCGCATGCCGCAAGCACGAGGAACAAAAGCCAAGTATAGAATTGATGCATTCTACAAGCTCCGCGAAACTGCACTACAAAAAATTCATTCCAATGATGTTGAAATAGGCGTAAGCGCCTCGCGCCTAGGAAAAAAAATAATGGAGGTCCATAATCTTTCAAAAAGCTTTGACAGTAAAGTAATTCTAAAAGACTTCAGCTACACCTTCAACCGCTTTGAACGGCTTGGTATAGTTGGTGCTAATGGCACTGGTAAAACTACCTTCCTTAACCTGATTACAGGAACACTCCCTCCCGATTCCGGAACAATTGACCCCGGTGCAACTCTGAAAATTGCATATTACCGACAGAGCGGAATGAACATTCCCGAGGATGTTAAGGTTATTGACGTTGTTCGCGAAATAGCTGAGGTAATCACCCTTGCAAATGGTAAAACTATAACCGCATCGCAGTTTCTAAATAACTTTCTATTTACACCCGACAGGCAACACACTCTGGTTCGTAAGTTAAGCGGTGGCGAAAAGCGCAGGCTATACCTGCTAACAGTGCTTATGCAAAACCCTAACTTTTTAATACTCGACGAGCCGACCAACGATCTCGATATTTTTACGCTCAATGTTTTAGAGGATTATCTGATTAACTTTCCTGGCGTAGTAGTTGTGGTTTCGCACGACCGGTATTTTATGGATAAGCTAGTTGATGGTCTGTTGATTTTTGAGGGCAATGGGGAAATTAGCGGATTTCCGGGCAACTATACTGAATACCGTGAATGGGCAAAGGAACAGGAAAAAAGTAATGCCGAACAACAAACCTCCTCAAAAGGGAAAACTGATAGCAAACGCCCCCAACCTGAAAGGAAGAAGAGCAAGTTAACCTTTGCCCAAAAGAAAGAGTTGGAAAAACTTACCGATGAAATAGTAAAGCTGGAAAAGGAAAAGAAAGAAATTGAAGGTTTGCTCAACGGTGGCATTCAGGATGCTAAGCTGCTAATGGACATTTCAAATAGGTTTAGTGAAATCTCCAAACTACTCGAAGATAAAGAAATGCGTTGGTTGGAATTGAATGAATTTGAGGAATAACCATGCAATCACTCATCAAATTTGATAAGTAAAATCTTTTGGGTATTCTCATCAACCCTAAACCTATTATCAATTCGGTAACCAACAACCCATACAATTTGGTTTTCCGAAGTCAGAACAAAAACCTTTTCCTTATCTGGAAGGGGTATTTTGATGTCAACTAGGAAATCGCTAATCTTTTTAAAGCTGGTCATGCCGAAAGGCATAAACCGGTCACCAGGTTGCCATGGTCTGATGGTAAGTGGAAACTTGAGTTTTTCCAGATCAAGATATGCGTATTTTGTATCTTTCCCAAACACAAAACCTTGAGAGTAATCAAGTTTACTCAAACTTAATTTTACAGGTTGGTCAATTTGAGTTATGTTGACATCAATCTGACATTCAACGCTTTGCCTCTTTTGTTTTTGCTGTAAAATAAGGTGATTCCTATCGCGGAAAATTACATGAGTATCGGACTCTACCCTTTTGCCAATTGACGATTCTAATAGTTCGCAAACCTCAGTAGTCAGGGCAGGGGTGAAATTAAAGTCCGACAGAAAATCAACTAAAAAAATATTGACAGCGGCCTGGTTCTTCAGTTTTTCAATATCGATATAGAATACCCCCCCATTTTCATTAACAATTTCCTTACGTAATTGAGTCAAAAAGCTATCAACAATAAGCTGAGCTTCACGAAGATGCTGTGCGGTTTGATAAATTGAGATATCGACAGAGGGGTTTAACTCACGCAAAAGAGGCAAAACATTGTGCCTAATATAGTTACGCTTGTACTTATCGGATGCGTTACTGGAATCCTCGCGATACGAAATGTTATGTAAGGTAGCATACTCTTGAACCTGAACACGGGTAGCAAAAAGCAGTGGGCGAATGATATTCCCGTTTACGGGTTTGATTCCGGTAAGCCCTCTTAAACCAGTTCCCCGACTAAGGTTTAGCAGCACTGTTTCAACGGAATCATTTAGATTGTGAGCTATGGCTATTCGGGTGTATTTATGTTCCTTACAAATCTCATCAAAGTATGCATAACGCAATTCCCGAGCAGCCACCTGAATGGATAAGCCATTCTCCTTGGCATATTCCAAGGTATCGAACTTAATGGTATGAACCGGTAAGCCATTCATCAGGCAATGGTAACGGACAAACTGTTCATCGGCATCCGATTCATCGCCCCGCAAGCTAAAGTTGCAGTGAGCAACACCAACACTATACCCGGCATGGACCAATAGGTGCAATAGCACCATCGAGTCGATACCACCACTAACCCCTACCAGGATTTTATCCTGGTCATTTGCCATCTGGTGCTCACGAACAAAATCGATCATTTTACTTTGCAGCATCTATCTGAGCATTTAGGGTTTCTAAAATGGCTTTTGCCTTAACTAAGCACTCCCTGTATTCAGCCTCGGGTTGCGACTTAAAGGTTATTGCCCCACCAACTGTGAAGGACAAATAACCACTGCTTCTATTATAAAGCAAGCTACGAATTACCACGTTAAAATCAAAATTGCCGTTGGGCATAAAGTAACCAACTGCACCGGAGTATAGCCCGCGTTTGGAACGTTCAAAATTCTCAATTAGTTCCATTGCCCTTACTTTTGGAGCGCCAGTCATTGAACCCATCGGAAATGTGGCTCTAAAAGGATCGGTTGGGCGCAGCCCATCGGCAAGCTCGCACGACACGGTTGAAATCATCTGGTGCACCTGTGGGAATGTGTAAATCCCGCAAAGCTCATTTACCCTAACACTCCCGCGCTTGGCTATCCGCGATAAATCGTTTCTGACCAAGTCGACAATCATTACATTCTCAGCACGTTCCTTAGGATCGGTTTTAAGTCGAAATATCTCCTGCTGATCAGACTCGTCCGATTCCATTCGCGGTGCTGTACCCTTAATTGGCTGGCTGAATAGCCAATCACCATCGCGACGCAAATAGCGCTCCGGGCTGGCACACATCAGAAACTTATCGTTTACCCTAAGAAATGCGCCAAAAGGCGTTGGCGACCTGTCGTAAAGCTTATTGAAAACAACATAAGGAGTAATTCTTACATTGTTAGCAAAGAATTCCTGGCATAAATTCAACTCGTAAACATCACCCCGGGCAATGTGCTGCTTGACTGCGCTAACCGTATTCAAGTAATCGTTATAGGAATAATGGGAACGGAAAACAACCGACACATTGTGGTCCAATTCCTCCAAGTCACCTTCTAGCCTATCAATCAAATCACTTACTTCTTCTTGTGATACTTCTTGCTGAAGGTAATGAAACTCAGCAATTTCACCATTGACCAGTATTAGTATCCGGGGTACAAAGAAAAACATATCGGGTAAACCAACTCCATCGGGGTTATTGGACTGTAAATGTTCGAGTTGATTTTTAAGATCGTAAGTAAAATAACCAAAAACCCAATCATTATGAGCGCTTAGGAACTCATCGAGTTCATCAAAATGATTAGAATTTGGACTGCAAGCCGAGCTAATACCTAATGCAGCAGCAAGTTGAAAACGGCTGGTAAAATTGGTTTCCGGAATAGTGAACCTATCGGATCCCCGAAGAAGAATACCCACATCGGTGTTTTCAACCTCATACGCCAGATTTTTGGCAAACCTATCAAAATTGCTTACCCTATGGATGTATTTACTGCGCATAAGCGCAAAGGTAGCCAATTATGGGTTCATGAAGAGTGGGGATGGTTTAATTTTTCTTGAACTGGTTCACCATATCAACAACTGTATGTTCAAAAGGGGTATATCCCAAACCCAACTCCTGCCTGCTTCTACTAGTACTGAACGCAATTCGATACCCAACATTACGGGCTACAAACCGAGGTGAAAGGCCAAAAAGAGGGCTAACAAAGTAAAGTAACCACTTAGGGGCGACCATTTTGGGGAGTTTAAACTGACCAGGGAATTTATTGTTGATAATTGCAACCAGTTCCATGAAATTTGCCACTCGTTCAGCAATAATAAATCGACCTGAAACAGAAGGGTTTTCAAGGGCTAGCACATGTGCTTTAGCAACATCGCGTACATCAACAAAACCGAAGTAAAGGTCAGGTGCACCAAAACGATACTTACCGGAAAGCAAATCCTTCATGATTTGAAGGCTTTCCGAATTGGAATTTCCTGCGAGTGAAGGCCCAAGAACCAAAGCGGGGTTTATTACCACTAACTCCCATTTACTCTGTTCCGCATTAATTCGCCATGCCTCCCTCTCAGCCTGAACTTTTGAAAAGGAGTAAGGTTGATGCTTCAATGAACTTGTAGTGTTGAAATTTTCCTCAGTAAACTCGGTTAATCCCTGTTCCTCCATATCGATATTATCGCCATGAACAGCAGCCACGCTCGAGGTTAGCACTACCCTTTTCACTGTCGACGATTTGCTTGCAGCACCCAAAACATTTCTTGTACCCTTAACAGCAGGGTCAACCAAATCGCGTTGCGGGTCTTTAAACCGAAGAGTAAATGGTGAGGCCATATGTATTATGGCATCGGTACCCTCAGCTGCTTCATCAAAAGCTCCATCAATCAGCAAATCAGCCTCAAAAAGTTCAAGTAAATTAGTGGAATTTGGCAAACTCTGCAGATGCAGGTACTTGTCCTTTCTGTTAAACGACCTAACAGGTACCCTTACGCGATAACCCTTTTCAAGCAATTCCTTAACAACCCATGAACCAATATAACCGGTTCCCCCGGTTACAAGTATAGTTTTTGTCATACATCAAAATTTTATGCTGTTTAAGAAACAAAACAGTATGAAAAAAGTTTTTAAGTATGAATATTACTGATATTGAAGAATGTATGGTTCTTTAATCCTAAACTGCTCAAAATTCCTTCGGTTCTCGGTTGAAATAAACCAGTATGCCACTTCGGCATCGGGTGGCAACTTAGGGTAGTAACCAATACGAAAAAGAAACGTAGGAAATATCAAACTTTCATTCTTCAACCTTAAACCCACTCCAAACCCACTATACAGGGTGTTTTGGTAGATTAACTCATCGGACTCACCCACCATACCAAAATCGGCAAAAACAAAAAAAGCAGGTCTAAATCCGTAGATGTAATGGGGTGAATATAACATGGACTCAAAGTTAAACATCAATCGTGTTTGGCCATAAAGGTCGGGACTCCTAAGTCCCCTTACACCATAGTTGTTTGTTAAAACAACATACTCCCTTTCACCACTAAAACGGGCAGCCCCTCGAGTAAAATCGTACCTAATAAAATGGCGAATATCGCTACGGCCAATGTGGTAAAGGTTAGAGAAGTACTGTGCTCTAAGGTTGATAACAGCCTGCTCTACCTTAGGCCCCTCAGCAAGATAACCCCCTAGCCTTGACGATAGAAACAAATAACCCCACGGTGTAACCTCGGCTGCTGAAAGCTCCCCTCCAATCAAAAAACGACGCTGAAATGTACTTTGCTGAATACCGCTTGTGGCCTGAATTTTAAAACCAACCGGTATATCCTCAGTGTTCCCAAATCCAAAATATAAGCTGGAGCGATAAATGTTTTGGTTGGATAACCCCAGCGAAACAACATAATTTTCAGCCGAATGAAATATTGGATTTAGGTAAATAGAAACCGGTGGTGATTGAAAGTAATCGCGCCTATAGTAACGTAATGCAAAAACCAGATTTAGAGGGGCACTGGTACCAGAGCGTCTACTAACCCTGACTGATCGGCCAATCCACCAGTCCTGCGACTGATATGAAATTTGTACTACTGAATCGTCGGTGAAAACCCTGTAAGGTTCGTCGGACTTTAAAAGTTCAATACCTCCTGCATACTTAGTCTTGGATGCAAAGAAATCACGGTTAAACCTCATAAGGTAAGTCTCATAGGAATGACCTTTTCTTACAAAAAAGCTACTGGAAATATATGAACCAAAATAGTTTGGTACATCAAACTCCCCTTGATACGACCATTTATCGGTAAAAGTCTTATTATAATAAGCTATTGCTTTAGCTCGAATACCTAAACCCGCAAAGTTCCTTTCCGATAAAGCAAGTTTCATCTTTTCAGGGGATGAGTATTGCACCCCAGCGGATATTGTCCAAATATCCTTGGTTATCACATAAACATGCACATGGCTTGAATCGCTCAAGGGTTGAACTAAAATATTGGCATCCTCAAAGAAGTTACTTTGACGCAGCAACTGCTCAGTTTCAGCCAAATCCAATGGAACAACCTTATCGCCTTCCTTGAAAAGCAAGTTGTTTTGAATAATTTTTTTCCAGGTTTTTAAATGCAAGCTATTCCCAAATTTTTCAATATTCCTCTCTGGTTTAATAGTAGTATCGTAAACCGAGTATCCAAACGCATCAAAACGTATTATACTAATCTGTGAAATTACCTTGCCTTCATGCTTCAAGAATCGGTTAACAGTTTCCTCATTGGTTAATGGTGCAACATTAACATTCTGACGGCCAAACCATTTATATACGGTTTGAGAAATTTTATCCTCTTTCTTTTTAATACTATCAGAACTAACCCGGTTGCTATCAGATTGTGCAAAAGATGAATAATTAATAAATCCAAAAAATGAAAAATAAACCATCATTACTAATGCAATGATGGTTTTACCACGAGTATATGAAAGCAACTTAAAATCAGTCATTCATCAAGAAATAAGCTTACTCCTTAGCAAATTTTTTGGCATTAATTTCAACTTTAAGGATAAAGAAGAAGTTTTGATCGTCGAGTTGAAGGAATTGGTAGTTTAATGGTTCACCTGTTTTACGAGCAATATCAATTAGCCCTAAGCCTGCCCCCCCCTTATCGGAAAGGTTTCCTTCGCGAATTTGCCGTTTATACATCTCCTTAAGCTCCTCGGGTGTTGCGCTATTAACGGTTATCAGTGCGTTTTCAAGGTGATCTTTATGCTTTCGGGCTACCTTGTTGGAAGTAATAATATAGTATGTATCGTGTTTTTTGCCAATGATAAATAACCCTTTACCAATATTACGCTCCTGAATCTCATCGGAATGCTTATTCATATTCTGGAGAGTTTCAACCATAACGTGGTAAACCTTACGCTGGACCGAGCGTTCCTCACTATTTTTTTCCATATCCGATTCCGCCATCGATGTAAACATTTTTGTGATCTCATGGCTAAATTCCCCTAGGTAAACCAGGGAGAATCCATTATCAATCATTTCGTCGTAAATATTCGAGACGGATTTAATGAAATTAAATGATAGGTTCATACTCCAGAAATTTTATATTGCTTTCAAAAATAGAATAAAAAAGGTCGGAAAGCAAACCATCCGACCTTAATTTTTAGGTTTATAACCCCAGCAACTCTTTTCCCTGAATGCAGTTAATATCACGTGGGATATTAGCCTCAGCCACCCTGTTCAGATCGGCCTGAAGTTCATCGGTAATGAATCCTTTCTCCTCAAAGAGTTTCTTAACGGCAGCATAGTCGCCATTACCCTGAAGGGTTAAAATGTCTTTGGCCAATGAATTCATGGCCTCAGTCATCTTTTCATAGTTGACACGATAGGTTCCTGTTTCTGGAATTCGCTCAAAAGCGCCACGTTCTTTCAGGTAATTAAAGCAAACCATGTTAGCCTTTCCATGCGACGAAGCTGCACCAAACCTTACCGATCGGAAAATACCTGCAACAAAGGTAACATAGTTGTCCATCATGTCCTTTTCGGGCAGTTCGCCCATTTGTGCAAGCTGCGATACCATGTAAAGTCCAAGAATATCGGCTTTCCCCTCTTCCAAAGCGGAATGCATTTCTTTTAATGCCTCACGAACCGTGCCTTTCCCGTTAACAAGGTTTTTGATACCTAACCCATGGGCAACCTCATGGAACATAACGTTCTCAAAAAAAGCATCAAACTTGATGTTATCACGCTGCTCCTCGGCAATGAGCATATTTCCAATAGGCAGAAGAATTTTTTCAAACTTAGCTTTCATAGCATTCTTAAGCTGCAGCTTGCGGCTACCCTTTTCCAGGTGAACGCGAGGATCGTTGGGTAAATTGATAGCAATGGTTTTGCTTCCAGAATTGCAATCGCCTGCATAGTATGCAACCTCATAAACACCTAAATCAGAATCGATACCGGGCTTTTCTTTTTTGTATTCCGGTTCAACTGGTAAGCTTTCCTGAAGTTTTGGGAGTAGTGCAGCAAAACGGTTAATCTTTTGAGTCCAGTCTAAATCCTTTATAAGTATGTATGCTTCATAAGCAGCCTTATAGTTGAACAGAGCATCCTCGTAGTTCTCAATTGGTCCAACCACAAAGTCGATATTATTGGTCTTCATATCCATCCATGCCAGGTCGCTGGCAAAGTAGTCATCGGTTTGCAAGGCATCGGCACGAAGGGTGAGATATTTTTTGAGTCCTTCATCTTCGGCAAGTTCAGCGGCTTTACGAAGCAAATCGGCGGCTTTGTCAATTTTTTCCTTGTAAGCAACATGGTATGGTACCGACTCAAGCTTGCCATCGGTATTACGAATAATAATTGTATATAGGCTTGTTTTATCGGGAGCCTGAAAGGCTTCAAACTCCTCGCGAGTCATATCCTTCGGATAAAAATTTGCGCCAAGGGGCTTTTCGCCATAACCCTCAACAAAAGGTTTGTTATCGTTAAGCCTTTCCCATGGGCCATAATTTATCATTACAAAGTCGCGAGTTGCTTCATCGCTTATCTTGCTAAGCAGTTCTTCCTTATCGCCATAGGTTTGTAGCCAAAATAGGTCATCCATAATTTCAGCAATCTCAAAAAGTAAAGGAAGCATTTGCTTTTCCTTATCGGAAAGGCTGATTATATCAACCCTAAGCTCAACCGGAGCAAATTCGTTAACCTTTTTCTGCATTTCGGTCTCCTGTGTTTTTTTTGTATTGCAACCAATTACTGTGAGCGTTGCAACAGCTGCAAGTAGTAATGTTTTCCCTTTCATAATAAAATTTATATTGATAGATTATTGTTCCTTTTCCTCCAAAACATCATCGGAGTTAAACCTGAAACCCAAACGTTTACCGGTTTGCAGCTTAGCATTCTCAATTTTAGTATTTAGCTGCACTACCGAAGCTATTTTAACCACATCGTATGGTGGAACCAGCAAGTCGAATTCCAATGCATACATAATGGCCGTTTCAATTATTGTTCTTAGCGATTTTTTATCGATAACCGCTGAACCGAAATTGTTGTAAAGGAACCCCATTTGGCGTTTCCCTTCAACAAAGTAGTGATACTCACGGTTTACAAATATTCGGCCAATCAGATAACCAAGGTCTTCGAGCCTATTATATTTAAAGGAATCGGCCAAAAAGTTATATATGTTGATAATTCCGCAATATGAATTGAGAACATTATCGGTGACATAGGATAGTTTCCATATACTATGATCGCGGTCAAACTCAAATACGTTGGTATGCATGCTAAAAATTAACAAATCGCCAGCCACCTTTAATTCGGCTTCATATTTTCCCCGGTCATTGTACTCCAGCTTAACCCTTTTATCGTACCCCCTAAGCTTATCGTTAAAATCTTCCTCAATTTCTTTGAGAACTTCCTTAATCAATCCAAAAACCTCAAGGGTATTATCATAAATTTTCTGTTTTACAACGGCTTTCTCGGTAAGTAGATTTTGAATTTTTTGCTGTGTGTTTTGGTTTTCCATAAATATTCAGTTTAAGAATTTCAAATATACATTAAATATTAAAAGTAAACAAAGCAAAAAAGGCTGCGTTTTGCAGCCCATTTTATTAAAATTAAACATCTCATAGGTTACTAGTATGCTTGAGCAAAAATAGCCCTACGTTTCGATGGTTTTCCTGTTAAAATGCATTTTCCTTCCTCCTCTGGCATATCGAGCGGAATACAGCGAATAGTTGCTTTTGTTTCCTCTTTAATCTGAGCCTCGGTTTCGGGAGTTCCATCCCAATGAGCCAGAACAAAGCCTCCCTTTTCTGCTACTATCTTTTTGAATTCGTCGTAGGAATCTACCTTAACGGTATTGTTCTCACGGAAAGCCAAGGCCCGGTTGTAGAGGTTTTGCTGAATATCATCAAGTAAAGCAACTATAGTATCGGCAAGTTGCTCCTGAGGCACATATTGTTTTTGAAGGGTATCGCGACGAGCCACCTCGGCTGTTCCCTTTTCGATATCCTTTGGGCCAATTGCAACCCTTACTGGAACACCTCGCATTTCATGCTCTGCAAATTTAAAGCCGGGCTTGTAGTTATCCCTGTCGTCGTAGTAAGTGGTAATCCCCTTGGAGTGCATTTGAGATCTTAGCTTGTGAACAACCTCACTAATGGCTGATAACTCCTCATCGCTCTTATAGATTGGCACAAAAACCACCTGAGTTGGAGCAAGTTTTGGAGGCAGCACCAAACCATTATCGTCAGAATGGGTCATAACCAGGGCACCCATAAGGCGGGTAGAAACACCCCACGATGTAGCCCAAACATACTCCTGTTGCCCCTCCTTGTTCAGGAACTTTACATCGAAAGCCTTGGCAAAGTTTTGGCCAAGGAAATGCGAAGTTCCAGCCTGCAAAGCCTTGCCATCCTGCATAAGCGCTTCAATGGCATATGTATCAACGGCCCCGGCAAAACGCTCCGACTCCGATTTCTTCCCAACCACAACCGGCATTGCCATCCACTCGCGGGCGAATGTGGCATACACATTTATCATACGTTCGGCTTCCTCCACGGC
Organism: Bacteroidales bacterium; assembly: GCA_018056955.1. Taxonomy (GTDB): domain Bacteria; phylum Bacteroidota; class Bacteroidia; order Bacteroidales; family Tenuifilaceae; genus Tenuifilum; species Tenuifilum osseticum. The sequence goes on from JAGPEQ010000004.1 coordinate 55,132, forward strand.
TTCCTGCATGGTGGCATGGGCGGTATGACCCTCCTGCCACAAAAATTCAGCAGTACGAAGAAACAGGCGTGTACGCATCTCCCAGCGCACTACGTTAGCCCACTGGTTAATTAGTATAGGCAAATCGCGATACGACTGTATCCATGTTTTGTATGTGTTCCAAATTATGGTTTCGGAAGTGGGTCGAACAACCAGTTCCTCCTCAAGCTTAGCTTCATCATCAACCACTACGCCTTTGCCGTTAGGGTCGTTTTTCAAGCGGTAATGTGTAACCACAGCACACTCCTTAGCAAAACCCTCAACGTGAGCTGCCTCGCGGCTGAAAAACGATTTTGGGATGAATAGAGGAAAATATGCATTCTGATGGCCTGTTTCCTTAAACATTCTATCGAGTTGGTCACGCATTTTTTCCCAAATGGCATAACCGTATGGTTTGATAACCATACATCCCCGTACTGCAGAATAATCGGCCAGTCCTGCTTTTACCACAATGTCGTTGTACCACTGCGAATAATTTTCGCTTCTGCTTGTAATTTCCTTTGCCATATTAAATAATTGGAATGATTTTTGCTGTAATCAATATGAAAACACTGGCAAAAGTAATTAATAAAAATGAATTATTACCCTAACCACTAACTAAATGGAGGTGCATATGAAAACCAAATTATTCAATCCAGCGCTTACCCTTGCAGTTTTCATGCTGGCATCCTGTTCTACAGGGCTGCAGGTTAGCAAAACATCATCGTGGGATGATGAAATATATGGAACAACTAATTCAAAATCTACAAAAGTACAAGTTGCAAACGTTAGCCCAGTTGCACCTTCAGCTAAATCGGAACAGTATAATAAACTGGACGGCAAATTTGCTGAAGCCTTAAAGGCATTGGAAGATAGCAGCAAAAACGATACCGTTATTTACAAGGCTGAAGATCCAAACCCTTACCGTAGAATACTTTCCGATAGCTACCAGGAATCGTACGAGCGTAGGTTAAGGGGCTTTGAGGATCCACGCTATGGTATTGAAGACTGGAGCGTTTACTATTCCGACGACTGGCGTTACGCCCAGGCTTACGATCCTTCATACTACAGAGTTGTAGTAATGGGAAGTAATGTATGGGTTGAGCCCTGGTACATTTATAACTCTTTTGGTTGGCCAAGGTCGCATTTCTACTTTGGATTCGGGTTTGGATGGGGCTATAACCCATGGAACTCATATTACTTAGGGTATTACTGGGATCCATGGTACTATAACCCTTGGTACTACAATCCATGGTACTACTCCCCATACGTTGCAAGTAACGCATACTGGTCAGGATGGTACGATGCAACCTATTACTGGGACAAGTACACGCCCAATAGCAACAGGTACTACTATGGCCGAAGAGGAAATACGACCAACAATACCGATCAATATGTAGGCGGAAGAAGTACATCGGTCATTCCAGGTGATGGACAAATAGTTACATCCCGTAGGACAAGAACAGATGTTCCTGCTGAAACAAACCCAGTTGTTACAACCCGTGAAACTCAAACACGAGTAACGCCAACCTATGAAACCCGCAGGGGCGAGGGCCGAACTACCTCAACAGGTAATCAAACTGTTGTACGAAGAGATGGAACATCAACTCGAGTATCTGACGGCACGGGCGATTTTTCATCTTCAAGAACATCACGGCCCACCCGAGAGATTGGCATATCGGAACCTACCCGCAGGGGCACAACTCCAACCTACGAGCGCCCACGAACTGGTAATTCTGGCGAGTACAACAGTACCCGTAGAGTTGAGAACCCATCAACAAGGACAACTATTACTCGTAACCCATCAACTACAACACCTACCCGAACTACTACTCCAACCTACAACCGCCCAAACAGGGTTAGCACCCCATCGTCATCACAACCTTCAACCCGTAGCTATGATTATGAACGCCCCCGTAGTTCAAGTAGTGGTTCCTCTAGCAGCAATTCTTCGGTATCCCGTTCATCATCAAGCAGTTCATCAAGCTCATCAAGTAGCAGTTCAAGTGGAACTTCAACTACTAGAAGGAGATAGTTAAATATGCACCTCAAGGGAGAGGTTCTCCTCTCCCCCTTTTTTGTCTTAAAAAGATTAATTACATAAAAAAACAAACATGAAAACATACAGGTCTTTAACAATTGGCTTTTTAGCAACCCTATCAACTCTGGGTTACAACCTTAATGCCCAAAACCTTGCCGATGGCCTTAGGTTTAGCCAAACCCACAATAATGGAACAGCTCGTTTTGTATCGATGGGCGGTGCTTTTGGAGCACTGGGAGCCGATTTTTCGTCAATTGCGGTTAACCCTGCCGGTGTAGGGGTATACAAATCAGGCGAATTCACCATTACACCATCGTTCAAAACACAAAAAGTATCATCAACCTTTTTAGGTGTATCGGCATCGGATAACAAGAATAGGATTAACCTTGATAATTTAGGCTTTGTAATGTCGTTCAAGCCTTATAAATCCGAAGATAAGGGCATCCTGGCATACAACTTATCATTTGGCTACAACAGAACCAACGATTACCACTCTAACGCAATTACCCTAGGCGATTACAATAACTATTCCATCATGGACTATTTCTCAGCCATTACTAATGGTAAATACACCCCATCGCAGCTAGAGCCAACAACAAACTATAATCCCTTTAATACGTTAGGAGGTGGAGCATGGGAATCGATTATGGCTAGGAACACCAGGCTGCTTTACAAATATGACTCTGGAACAGGCACCTATGAACCTGCCATTTACCTTCAAGATTCAGTTAAATATAAGAATATTTCAACTACTGAAGGTGGTTCGGGAGAGTTTACAACCGCTTTTGGTGTTAATATTTCAAATAAGTTGTATTTGGGTGCATCGTTAGGAATAACTGATTTTAATTACACATTTAATTCAACCTATTCTGAAGATGCAAAAGAAAGCAATCCGTCCAGGCCAAACGGCGATAGGTTCTACTACATGGATTACAAACAGTATGTAGAAACGAAAGGCTCAGGCTTCAACCTGAAAATTGGAGGTATCTATACTCCGATACCTGAAGTTCGCATTGGGCTATCGTTCCACACCCCTACATTTTATAGTTTCGACGATGCATTCTCGTCATCGATAATTACAAACTTCGACACAACTGGCACAGAGGTTATCTTCCAAAGCAACAGCCCGTTGGGTAGGTATGATTATCATTTTGAAACACCTATGAAGATTACCGGAAGTGTTGCCATTATAATTATGCAAAAGGGATTGGTTAGCATTGATATTGAGCATCTCGATTACTCTACCATGCGTTTCCGCCGCGGTGGCGATGGCGACACTTTCTGGGATTTAAATAGCCAAATGGGAAACACCTTTAAGAGTGTCACAAACCTAAGGTTTGGTGGAGAGTATAAAATTGGGGATATCGCTCTAAGAGGAGGTTATGCCTACTACCCATCGCCCTACAAATCGGGTTTCCTTAACGACAAATCCAAAATTCAGCAGATTTCAGGTGGTATTGGCTACAGAACTGGCAACGTATCAATTGATTTTGCCTACCTAAGAACATTACAGGATGTTAAATATGTTTTCTATGATTTGAATATTCCTAGCGTTACCAACAAGGTGCGTGATAGTAGAGTTCTGCTTACTTTTGGTTTTAGATTTTAGTTGGGTTGCCTTCAAAACAGCAAAGGGCGCTAAAGGCGCCCTTTGCTGTTTATTAATTACAATGATCTAAGCCATTATTTTACTTTCAACAATTGATAGAATTTCAGCCTCCATTTGTTGAGCTTTCTTAACTATCTCGGCACCTCTACTAATGAACTCATTGGCTTTATCCTTATCCTTTAGGCCTGAAGCATTGATTTTGACGTTAAGGAAAGCCCCCATTACCGCTGAGCGTGCAGCCAAAGCACCAACACCAGCATCGGAAACGGAGTTAGGATTACCATGTTCAGCCATTGCCTTTATAACCTCCATCGACTCAAAGCAAAGGTTCATGACGCGGAATGGCACCTCGATGGCGTATAGGGTAGCATCCTGTATGGCCTTTGTTCGGGCTGCCTTTTCCTCGTCGGTTCCCTTGGGTAAGCCAAAGGCTTCCATTATGCGGTTGAACGCAGCAGTATCCTCATCAACCATTTTAATAAGCTGCTCCATGTAAAACTTGCCCTTTTCGGCCCAGTTGGAAAATTCTTCCCAGCGATCGTCCCAACCGGGTTTGTGCGATGATAGGTTTGCTACCATGGTAGCAAGTGCAGCGCCAAAAGCGCCCATGGCTGCCGATATGGAACCTCCGCCAGGAGCAGGCGATTCGGATGCAGTTTCCTGAGTGAAACCCTCAAGCGTTCTGTCAACCAATTTTTTACCGGTTTTTTCCTCAAGGATATACTCAATGATTTTCTTATCGGGATCAAATGGGTAAAGCTCATCCAAACCCATTGATTTTACAGCAATCTTTATTATCTCCCTATCAGGAATACCAAGCGAACGCTGCTGCTTTCGCAGGAAATATTTACCTGCCTCAAGCATGGCGCTAAGGGGAACAACCCCAACAATCTCAGAGCCGGTAACCCTTAAGCCTCTTTCTGCTGCTTTTTTAGATGCCTCCTCAAAAGCCACATGAATAGGGGTAACGGTTATATCTGTTAAATTGATTGACACCTGGGCAATTCCATACTCATCAATAAACCATCCAATTGCTTTGCAAGCCTTTAGGGATCCGGGCACCCATATCTCATTGCCGTTCTCATCGGTGGCAATTTTACCCGTAACAGGGTTGCCCACACGCATTGGGCGTCCTTTTTCACGGATATCAAATGCTACCGCATTAGCTCGTCGGGTTGATGTGGTGTTAAGGTTAACATTGTATGCCACAAGGAAATTGCGTGCTCCCACTGCAATAGCTCCAGTTTTAGGAAGAAATTGTGTTGGGCCAAAATCCGGCTTCCAAGCAGGATCCTGAAGTTTCTTGGGTAATCCCTCGTACTCGCCTGCCCTACAATTTGCAAGGTTACGGCGCTTTTCCTCAAATGCTGCATACTCATAACAATAAACAGGAATTCCTAATTCCTCACCAATACGTTTAGCCAGCTTGCGGGCATACTCAACCACCTCGTCCATGGTGATGTTGGCCACCGGAACAAGCGGGCAGACATCGGTTGCGCCAAATCGTGGGTGAGCACCATGGTGCTTGCTCATATCGATGAGTTCCATTGCCTTCCGGGTTGCCCGAAATGCTGCCTCAACAACCTCATCGGGGGTTCCCACAAATGTAACTACAGTTCGGTTTGTAGCTTTGCCCGGATCAACATCAATTAACTTAACGCCTTCAACGGCTTCAATCTCATCAGTTATCTGCTTAATAATTGTCATATCGCGCCCTTCGGAAAAATTGGGCACACACTCAATTAACTTTTTCAGTGACATAATGGTTATGGTGTTTGTTAAAGTTCAAAGGTTCTAGGATAAAGGTTAAAGGTTAAAGGTTAAAGGTTAAAGGATAAAGGTTAAAGGATAAAGGATAAAGGATAAAGGATAAAAGATTAAAGTTTAATATCCCTTAATTGTTTGTTTAGTTATTCCCGAAAACTCGTTTTAGTATGTCAGTTACCCGGGCGGCTGGATCCTTACGGATTTTTAACTCTTCCTGCTCAATTAGGACAAAAAGACCATCTATAGCCTTTTGGGTCACATAATCGTCGAGATTTGGGTTTACTGCTTTACCTCCAGTTAAAAGGGTTAGCCTATTATAGGTTGTTGCTAAAGGCTCCCAGTAAGAGGTGAGCTTTACCTTTTGAATAGCCTCATGAACCTGAGGCTTAAAGGCGGCAAATAGTTGCTCAGATGTGTTTTTCCTAAAGTATTCGGTAGCCGCATTATTAGGGCCCCTCAGTATTCCCATGGCGTCAGTAAACGACATTTTAGTAATAGCGTCAGTAAAAATAGGCAAAGCCTTTTTGGCAGCCTCCTCGGCAGCGCGATTAAGCGTTAGTGTAAACTCATCGACCTGCTTGGAGAAACCGGCATCGACCAGTGTTTTGCGAACCTTTTCGGCTTCGGGGGGAAAGGGGATAAAAATCTTGGGGTTTTTGTAAAACCCATCAACCTGCGATGCTAAACCCGTTGAGTTTTTAGCGCCAACGGCTAATGCCTCTTTAAGCCCTTGAACCACCTCAGCATTGGTAAGTGGCTTACTCCCTGAACCTTGCGGGATAGGGAAATTTGTAGGAATTGATATTTCAGCACATGCCGATATCAATATAGCTATTGGAAGTAATAAGTTTTTTTTCATACTCCAACTATTTATCGTTGATAATACTGCCATTCAGGATAACCGTTTCAATCAAATCGGATGTATAGGCGTAGGGCATATACTCATAGCTGGGTATTGGCTTGGTAATAAACACGTTTGCCACCTTACCCTTGCAAATGCTTCCGTGTGTATCGGAAATACCCATGGCGTATGCACCGTTAATTGTTGTTGCATTTATAACCTCCTCGGGCAACATGCGGAGTTTGATACATCCCAGCGACATGATAAACTTCATATCGCCCGATGGAGAAGAACCAGGGTTAAAATCGGATGCTAAAGCAATGGGAAGACCCGCGTTGATCATTCTCCGTACGGGAGGGTCAACCATACCCAGGAAAAATGAAGCACCGGGCAGAAGTGTAGGCATAGTTTCAGTGCCAAGTAGTGCATTAATCTCATCATCGCCAGTGAACTCTAAATGATCGACCGAGAGCGCATTATACTTTACGCCAACCTGAATACCACCTGAAAAATCGAGTTCGTTTGCATGGAGTTTGGGCCTAAGGCCATACTTGATTCCTGCCATCAGGATACGCTCAGTATCCTCAACGGTAAAGAAACCTTTATCGCAAAAAACATCAATATAATCGGCTAAGCCCTCAGATGCAACCAAAGGTATCATCTCGTTAATAATCAAATCAACATACTCACTTTGTCGGCCTTTATACTCAGCAGGTACTGCGTGAGCGCCAAGAAAGGTTGATTTTATGGTTATAGGCGTAGTTTCCTTTAACCGTTTAATAACCCGAAGCATTTTCAACTCACTCTCGGTGGATAAGCCGTAACCGCTCTTGATCTCCACGGCTCCGGTTCCCTTCCTAATTATCTCGTAAATGCGAGCAAGCGATTGGTTGTAAAGCTCATTTTCAGATGTTTCGGCTAAACGTTTGGCTGAGTTTAGTATACCTCCACCACGTTTAGCTATCTCTTCGTAGGACAGACCCTTTATCTTGTCGATATACTCTATCTCGCGGCTACCAGCATAAACCAAATGGGTGTGCGAATCGCAGAACGATGGGAAAACCATACGGCCAAACGCATTGTAAATTAGCACATCGCCCGAAAGCGATGAAATATCGGGAGCTTTGGACATTGGCCCAAAATCGGCAATTAACCCCTTGTCTATCAGTAAATATGCATTATCAATAGTTTTCAGCTTGGCCATATCGTTACCGGCTTTCCAAACTGCCGGTTTATCTTCCACCTGAACCAACTTTTTGATATTTAGAATAAGTATTTGCATGGGCGAATGCATTTATATGGCCTCGAAGATAGGCAATTAAGATGAATTCTGAAATGTTTTTAAGCAGGTTGTTGGGGGGAGGGTAAAAAAGGGTTGTTTACCATTATTAAGTGGAAATGGGTCGGAATGCTCGGAATACTCGGAATACTCGGAATGAGTCGGAATGCTCGGAATGAGTCGGATTGAGTCGGATTGAGTCGGAATGAGTAGGAATGAGTCGGAATATGGTGGAGTTAGAAGAAGTTAGAGGAAGTTTGAGGAAGTTTGAGGAAGTTTGAGTTAGTTAAAAGTGAAAAGTGAAAAGTGAAAAGAGGAATTGTGGATATGAGGGGGTTAGAGAGAGTTTATGTTCGTTAATCGTTAATCGTGAAACGTGAAACGAAAGGATTTGACCCGTCCTGAAAAATATCTAGTCCTGAAATAAGTCTACAGGTTAGAAATAGATTTGAGCGACACAAATATACCGTTAACCGTTAACCGTCAACAATCAACTATCAACTATCAACTATCAACCACCAACTGTCAACTATCAACTCAATAATTTTCAAAGAGTTGCACAGAGTTATAAAGAGTTAAACATTGTAATTCAATCAAATAATTATCATCTGTTACAGTTTAAATTCACGGACAACAATAAAGCCAGTCGAAATGACTGGCTTTATTTATTTTATTTTATCTATTTACCTTTCTTTTTCCTGAGCTGTTCCTGCTGCTTTGCCATATCCTCGAGTCTTTGTTGCCATTTTGATTTTGTAACGGGTTTCTTGGCATTCTCGTGAAGTTTGGCAAGTATAGCCTTATCATCGACAAAGCGGCGGAAGAGATAGGTTTGTCCTATGGTTATTACGTTGGATAGCAAGTAGTAGTAACTTAAGCCTGCCGAATAGTTGTTGAACCACAACAACAGCATTATAGGCATCATCCAGGTCATCATAAACTTCATACCGGGCATTTGGGCATTGGTATCGCCCATTTGGTCGGTATTCATCTTTGAGGTGATGAAAAGCGAAACGGCCATCAACAGTGTGAATAAGCTGACATGATCGCCATACCATGGGATACTGAAAGGTAAGTGAAGAATAGAATCGTATGATGAGAGGTCGTCGGCCCAAAGGAAACTTTGCTGCCTGAGCTCAAATGAGGCGGGGAAGAAACGGAACATGGCAATTAGGATGGGGAATTGGATTAGAATGGGAATACACCCACCCATGGGGTTAACCCCTACCTTTTTGTAAAGCGCCATAACAGCCTGCTGCTTCTTGAGTGCGTCTTCCTGCTTGGGATACTTTGCATTTATTTCATCAACCTGGGGTTTAAGCACCCTCATTTTAGCAGAACTCAAGTATGATTTATAGGTTAAGGGCGAAATAATAATCTTGATAAATATGGTTAAAAGTAAAATAATGAGACCATAGCTTGAAATGTACCGGCTGAGGAAATTAAAAACATTGATAACAATATACTTGTTTATCCAACGAATAATATTACGGCCTAATGGAACAACCTTCTCAAAACCCGAATTGTATGACTTTAAAGTTTTATAGTGATTGGGTCCAAAGAAGAATTTCAGACCGATACTTTCCGATTCCTTATTTTGGAAAGGCAAAGCCAAGCGGGCGCTAAACTGCTTAACATGCTTTCCATCGTCAATATTAACTGCCTTTAAATCGGCATTAACAAAATGGTCGTTGGCTACAATGATGGATGAAAAAAACTGATGCTTAAAATCGACCCATTTAATCTTGTTATTCAGCTCCTTTGAATCCTCTTTGCTCCGAGAGCTGAACTCCTCATAATCACCTGTAAAAAATTGATAGGCAATTGTTGTGTAGTTACGCTCATTCTCCAAACCCTTTTCAAGACGTAGTAACTTTGAATCCCAAATAAGATCGATGTAACCCAAACGGTTCCCAATATTCTTTTCCAGGCCAGTAAACTTAATATCAAAGCCGAGCATGTAGCTACCGGGCTTAATTGTATAAATGTAATCGATATAGGAATTACCACCTGCAGCTAGCCTCATGGTTACTGAAACTGAGTCGGTGGTAGCCGTAATAATACTATCGGTTGTTTGAGGGGTAAAGAATAAATCGTTTGTTTTAACGGCAACATTATCGCCCCAGAACTGAAGGCCAAATGTATTTTCATCGCCAGTAAAGAGCACGAGCGGTTCACCCGAATATGTTTTATATTTCTTGAGTTCTACCGAGTAAATACGGCCCCCTTTAGCTGTAAGGGTAACCCTCATCAGATCGTTCTCAAGGGTGATAAACTTGTTGCTGCCGCTTGCCGCATCGGAAAATAATCCGAACTGAGTAATGGCCTCCTGTTTCTTGGCACTATCGGAAAGTAAGGCTTTAGCCTGCTCTTCGGCAAGTCGTTTTTGGTGCTCCTCCTCCTGAACACGTGCAATTGAATCGGCTTTCCGTTGGTATGCCTCACGCTCCTCCTTTGATGGTTGTGTGAGGTAACCAAAGCCAATCATTATAAGAAAAATCAACACTAAACCAATAACCGTATTCCTATCCATCTCAAAAATATTATTCAGTTTAAAATTTAAAATTCAACAAATTGGAGTGAGTGCAAAGGTAGCATTTACACCTTACTTTATTTGTTAAAATTTATTGCAGCTTTCACAAAATCAACAAATAAGGGGTGAGGTTTAAGAACTGTGCTGCTATACTCAGGGTGAAACTGAACCCCAACAAACCAAGGGTGATCGGACAACTCCATAATTTCAACAAGGTTAGTATCGGGGTTAATGCCCACTGGTATCATTCCGGCATTCTGGAATTGCTCAAAGTACTTATTATTGAACTCATACCTATGCCTATGGCGCTCGCTAATCTCAAGTTTTTTGTATGCCTTATGGGTATTTGAACCCTTGGCCACTACACATGGGTATGCACCTAAACGCATGGTTCCTCCCATGTCGGTTATGCCTTTCTGGTCTTCCATTAGATCGATAACCGGGTAAGGCGTAGTTCGAACCATTTCGGTTGAATTGGCATCGGTTAACCCAAGGACATTCCTAGCAAACTCAATAACTGCACACTGCATACCCAAGCATATTCCCAGGAAGGGAACTTTGTTCTCACGAGCATACTTAACCGCAAGAATTTTCCCCTCAATACCTCTATGGCCAAACCCTGGTGCTACCAGAATGCCCTTTAAATGACCAAGTTTCTCGCTAAGGTTACTAGCGTTAATATCCTCGGATTGAATGAGCTCCAGCTCAACCTTGCAGTCGTTGGCGGCCCCGGCATGTATGAACGATTCAATGATTGACTTGTAAGCATCAGGTAGTTGAACGTACTTACCAACCAATCCAATTTTAACGCGATGGCTGGGATTCTTAACCCGGTTAACAAAGTTAATCCAGTCGTCGAGCTTGGGCTCCGATGCAGGAAGGTTAAGCTTACGGAGTATGGTTAAATCCAGCTTCTCCTTGAGCATCAATAGTGGAACCTCGTAGATGGTTTTAACATCAATTGACTCCACTACCGCCTCGGGTTCAACATTACAGAAAAGGGCTACCTTTCGGCGGATATCGTCGCTCAAATGCTTCTCGGTGCGGAGCACCAACACATCGGGCTGGATACCGTTCTCGAGCAACTCCTTTACGGAGTGTTGTGTGGGTTTAGTTTTTAGTTCACCCGATGCGGAAAGGAAAGGAACAAGAGTGAGGTGAATAAAAGCTGAATTATTTGGGCCTAACTCCCATTTAAGCTGACGTACAGCCTCAATGTATGGCAGCGACTCAATGTCGCCAACCGTTCCGCCAATCTCGGTAATAACTACATCAAGCTTATTTTTTGTTCCAAGCAGCTTAATCCGGCGCTTTATTTCATCGGTGATATGAGGAATAACCTGAACGGTTTTGCCAAGGTAATCGCCACGCCTCTCCTTACTTATTACCGTTTGGTATATTTTACCGGTGGTAACATTGTTAAGCTGCGATGTGGGCAAACTGATAAAGCGCTCGTAGTGCCCGAGGTCAAGGTCGGTTTCGGCTCCATCCTCAGTAACGTAGCACTCGCCATGCTCGTATGGGTTGAGTGTTCCTGGGTCAACATTTATGTATGGGTCCAACTTCTGGATGGTTACAGTGTATCCCCTACTCTGTAAAAGTTTACCTAACGAAGCTGAGATTATCCCTTTACCCAACGAGGAAGCAACTCCTCCGGTAACAAAAATGTATTTGGTAGATGAGGACTGTGGCATGACCTTAAGTATTACTGTTCTAACTTATCAATAAGCTTAATTTTTTCGCTCAGCTCAGCAATTTCCTCTTTTGCCCGCTCAATTTTACGTTTAACCTCCTCAATCATCGCCTCAGCATTCTTGGTTTTAGCAAAGAAACCGATGTTGTTCTCCCAAACGGTGAGGTCGTTTTCCAGCTGACGCATGCGGTTAAACATGCGTTCCCTATCCTGGCGGAGTTTGGACATGGCACGAGGGTTAGCCTTAGCTTCCTCAAGCTTAGCCTGAAAACGCACCACCTTATTCTTGCCCTCCTGGGCATTTAACTTATCGAAATGCTTTTTGATGGCAGCCCGGAAACGCTTTTGGACATCATCCTTTACCTTGATTGGAACAAACCCTATTTCGGTCCAGCGCCTCTGGAATTCCTTGAGGGCGTTAAGGTTTTGTTCCATATCCTCACCAAACTCAAAGGCTTCAACCTCGGCAATCAATGCTTCCTTGGCCTTGAGATTTTCCTCATATGAGTTATCGACCGATGCAAAATGCTTCGACTTTTGCTCAAAAAAGTAATCGCAGGCAGCGCGGAAACGCTTCCAAATTTCATCGGAGTTTTTACGAGGAACAGGACCTATTTGCTTCCAGCGTTTTTGAAGGTTGATTAAATCTTCCGTAGTTTTTTTCCAGTCAGTGCTTTCCTTTAATGCCTCGGCCTGCAGGCAGAGTTCGGTTTTAAGCTGTAGGTTGTTCACCTGAACATCTCTAATGTCCTTGAAAAAGTCACGTTTCTTGTTGAAGAAAGTGTCGCAGGCGCTACGGAAACGCTCAAAAACCTTATTGTTTTCCTTTTTGGTTGCAAATCCTATTGTTTTCCAAAGCTTTTGCAGCTCAATTAGTTCCTTTGATAGTTTATTCCACTCCTTTACCGATTTTGGATTTTGAGCGGCAAGTTCCTCTGCCTTTTCGCATAGCTCAGCTTTGGCTTCAAGATTCTTTTTTTGCTGCTCCTTTATGCTTTCGAAATGTTCCTGATGCTTTTTGTTTATTTTAGTTGTAGCCTCCTTGAAACGCTCCCAGATCTCATTCTGATTTTCGCGTGGAACTGGCCCAACCTCGCGCCACTGCTCATGGAGTTTCTGCAATTTCTTAAATGCAACAACAACCGAGGGCTCAAGAAGTAACTCCTCAGCCTGCTCACAGAGTTTGATTTTGGCTTCAAGATTTTTCTTGAAATCGAGGTCGCGGAGTTCCTTGCTAATCTTTACAAAGTCGTAGAAGGCCTGAACGTGATGGTGGTAGTTGTTCCACAAATCGTTTAAGCTTGCTTGGGGAACAGGGCCAACTTCAAGGAACTGCTTTTGTAAATCCCTAAACTCCTGATAGATTTTACCAACAGGCTCGGTGCTGTTAACCAGATCCTTTATTTTCTCTATAATTTGCTGTTTTTGCTCCAGGTTATGCTGTTTTTGCTCCTCGAGCTGATTGTTATACTGAGCGCGTTTGGCACGATACTGCTTAAGCAGTTCCTTGAACTGCATTTCAGCATTATCCTCGGGCAACGAGAACTGCTCAAGGTCGCCTCCGGCGTCAACAAATTCTTTTCTTAACTTTTCAACCTCAGCCTTATGCTTGCGGTAGAATATGCTCTTTAAACTCTCAACTTTCTGACGGATTTTTTGAACGGGTCGGTTATTGATTAAATCCTTCAGGGTTTGAACCAGCTCATCCTTTGAAAGGTTTGAGTAGTCCACATGGGGCTCATCGTCTTCCTCGTCAATCTCGGCCTCTTCCTCATCCTCCTCATCAAAATCGACATGTTCGTCGTCCATTTCAAGGGGTTTCAGCTCCTCATCGTTGGGCTCCTCATCGTAAGCCTCATCGGAAATTGACATAGGTTTGTCAGCATTAACATCGACCAAATCGTTCACGCTATCAGCAACATCGTGGTTGCCGGCATTGGAAGATACAATCGTACCCTCGATGTTTTCGAGGTTTTGATCCTTAGGATCGTTCAGCTCATTAGTATTCATAGTTCAAAACTTAACCGGTTATAAATCAGCAGTATTTAAAAAATTTTGCCTACGAAATTACATATAATCGGGCGTAACGCAAACAAATTAACGTAAAAGAATAAAGAATAATTGACTGGCAAAACAAAAAAAGCCCGATTTTAAAGGGATTCGGGCTGAATAATATTTGCAATATAAATACTTAGTCAATTTTAATGCTTCTGGGTTTTTGTGGCTTAGCCTCATCGCGCTTGGAAAGGAAAACCGTGAGGATGCCATTCTCGTAACGGGCATCAATCTTATTGGTATCAATAGCCTTTCCAACAACAAAGGTTCGCTCAAATGAGCCTGTTAGGAACTCGCAGCGGGTATAAGCCTCACCTTCAACAGGATTATTTTCCTTCTCGGCGCTAATCTTAAGCATATCATTATCGATACTTACCTTAAAATCGTCCTTTTGGTATCCGGGAGCAGCAACCTCCAAACGAAAGCGCTCTGGCTCCTCATAGATATTTACGGCTGGATAGCTGAGCCTGGCATTAGCCATTTCGCTGGCCGATTTAACAAAGCTTTCGAACACCCTCTCAAAATCCACCCCTGTCCTCCTTGAGGCAAGCGGGTTGTAGAAACTTACAAGTGTCATAGTATTATAATTTTTAAAGTTGATATTCACATTCACATTTAATATTTAGCTAATAGTATGCCATACAGAAAAACAAGTCATTATGTCATATAAATACAAAATTACTATGTCAACATGACACTAAAACACCTCGGGAAATCATGAATACTTTTAATAACATGCGCATTTTAATAGCATGCGATTTACTTGTGGGTTGATATTTTAAAGTAAACAATGCATGCAGAATTCAGAGTAACCAATCCCATACAACGTCGTTTAGTTAAGGTTGTTTGTCATTTTGAGTCCCGATATAATAGGGAAAGACTCCGCTGAAACATCTCAACGATGGATGAATATAGATCCTTCGCTCCCCGCTAGGGCGGGACAGGCCGCTCAGGATGACAAATGAAGTTGTTCGTGTAAGTTGTTCGTTATTCGTGGGATACGACCTCACCCCAGCTCTTTTCCCTGAGAGGGAATGAAGCGGAAGAAGCAAGCAGAGGCATAAAAGTCTGACCCGACAATGGGTCGGGGGTGGAACGTGGAGGTGGGCCTAGTAAGCGATACCACATGAGTCACGCCACAGGCGTGGCAAATAGTATCGCGTGGCAGTTCCACCCCCGGGGTACCCATCGGGTCGGGCTTTTCAGCCTTGATTTTCTTTGGTTATTTCTTGTATCAAGACAAGAAAGAACATGAAAATCACTCTTTGCAATGTTTTTCCTTTGCGATGCAACGATTCAATTTCGCTCTTTGGAATATCATAGCGTGCATCGCTTTACATACGGGAGTTCCATGGTGTTACAAATATTACGCCCCTACGGGGCTGAAGACGTTATTCGTTGTTCGTGCATCGTTGTTCGTTGTCCGTGAATGTCATGTCATTCACTCTGTGAAACACTGTATTACATTGTGTAACTCTGTGTTACTTGTTTTTGATCAGTTCCCAAGACTATTGTCATGTTTACATCTCTTTAGGGCCGATTAGAGATCCTTCGCTCCCCGCTAGGGCGGGACAGGCCGCTCAGGATGACAAGCGGAGCTGACAGTTGATGGTTGATAGTTGGCAGTTGATGGTTGACAGTTGATGGTTGATGGTTGATTGTTGATGGCAAAAACACCAAACACCAAACACCAAATACAAAAAACTAAACACCTCTGTACACTGCACACTATTCAAAAGATCCTTCGCTGCGCTCAGGTGACAAAAGCAATGTCTGTTCTGCTATCTAAATGACATTGAACCCCAATAGCTAACTTTTTAGTAATTTTGCAGAATAAAGCAATGAGTATGAGAATTGATATTATCACCGTTCTCCCTGAGCTGATTGAAAGTCCGCTTAACCATTCCATCATAAAACGAGCGCAAAAGAAAGGTTTGGTGAGTATAAACCTACACCATTTACGCGACTATACCACCGATAAGCATCGCACGGTAGACGACTACGCCTTTGGTCCCGATGCCGGGATGGTACTTAAGATTGAACCCATTTACAAAGCAATAGAGAAACTCAAAAGCGAGAGGGATTACGACGAGATAATTTACACCTCGCCCGATGGCGAACCTTACACCCAAAAGCTGGCAAACACCCTGAGTACCAAGGAAAACATTCTTATACTATGCGGCCATTACAAGGGGGTTGATCACCGTGTTCGCGAACATCTTATTACCCGTGAAATATCCATTGGCGACTATGTGCTTTCGGGGGGAGAACTGGCAGCTGCCATTATTGTTGATAGCGTTGTACGCCTTGTGCCAGGCGTGCTCTCCGATGAAACATCGGCACTAACGGACTCGTTTCAGGACGGACTACTTGCTCCGCCAGTTTACACTAGACCCGCTGAATTTAATGGCTGGAAAGTACCCGAAATTTTACTATCTGGTAATTTTAAGGAGATTGAGAAATGGCAAATGGAACAGGCCTATGAGCGAACCAAACGGTTACGCCCAAACCTGCTTAGGGATGAGTAGATGGTTTAAGGATAAAGGATAAAGGATAAAGGGTAAACGTGAATCGTGAGCCGTGAACCGTTAAAAGGTAAACGTGAAAAGTTAAAAAAGTTAAAAGCTTGGCTTTAAGTGGGGATGAGTCGGAATGCTCGGAATACTCGGAATATGATGAAGTTAGAAGAAGTTTGAGGAAGTTTGAGTTAGTGAAAAGTGAAAAAGGTTAACGTATAACTTTAAGTGGGAATGGTTCGGAATGAGTCGGAATGAGTCGGAATACACGGAATGAGTCGGAATGCTCGGAATACTCTGAATAAGTCGGAATAGACACTCTTTTACTTACAACCATCAACCGTCAACCGTCAACCATCAACCATCAACTATCAACTATCAACTATCAACCATCAACCATCAACTATCACCCACCACTGAAAACTGAACACTGCACACTATACACTACACCCTTAGCGGAGTATTTTCCTCACAAAGGCCACAGTAAAGTAAGCCATCAGAAATACCCCCATAAAACCCTCGGTGCCGGCAACAAACCTTGCTATTCCTGATGGTGCAAAATCGCCATAGCCAATGGTGAAAAAGGTAACCACGCTAAAGTAAAAACCCCGGGCAACTATCCCCAACTGATCTCCACTGGCCGATGTTGCAATAATATGCCCCAAACCCAAACCCATTATAGCGATATATGCCAGGCTGTATATTACGTAAACCACCAAAATGCTGAAAATTACTCGCTGGGGCGAAGTGGCAAAAAGACCCATGTAATCGAAAAGCAGTTTCTTTGCCCAGTAAATAATCCTATTGATTAAATGCCTCAGCTTGCCCTGCTTATTTGAGCTCAAGAGCAATGCTCTCATATGGCATCGTTTAAATTCAACATAGGCAGCATCCTCCTCGTCGTACTTTCCAAGGGCATTAAAGTTTTCCTTGAGAATTCGGAACTGTTCAGCCTTCTCGGCAACTGTAGTACACCCCTGAGAGTAAATCAAGCTACGAACGCCATTGGCGTCCCAATCGATATAGATTTGACCCAGCAATCGTACACCCGTCAGGTTTAAGCTATTGATTCTGGGTGGATCGCCATGGGTATAAAATTCAACTATATCGCGAATGGTGCAGCCTGCTAAGTTAATTTCGTCGCTCTGCTTTACATGCAGGTTAACCATAGAATTGAACTGACAATCGGAGAAAATTAGCTTACCAAGCTGTGCCTCGGAAAAGCTAATGTTTTGGCTAAATAACGAGCGCTCAAAAACGATTTCGGATTTTGCTCCCTGGTATAAGTCGAATATAAGGGTAACGTTTCCAAATGCTGCGCGTTTGAAAGTGAGTTTACCCTTTGGCGTTTCGGCACCCTCAAAGTTCAGCTCCCCCTCATGGAAGGAGGCACGGTTAAACGAGGTTCGACCAGCACGGAATTCGGCAGCACGAAAATCGACTCGCCCACTACCAAAGTCAACACGTTCAAACGATACACCACCTCCGCCAAATCGGGCATAGTGAAAATCGACCTTACCCGTGCCGAACCGGCACACCCTAAAATCGACATCGGAATTATTGAACCCAGCATTAATGAACGAAACATCGCCATCGCCAAAATCAACATTAGTGAAAATGGCCTCGCCACTACCAAATGAGGTGTCCTGAAAATCCTTAACACCCACATCGAATATTGTATTTTTAAACGATATCTGCTCCCCTTCAAACCTGACCTGGGTAAAATTGCTCTTGGCCGCTTTTATATAACAATTGGTTAAACGGAAAGAGCCTAACAGATTCGACAGGTGAAAATCAAAAAGCTCTGTAACCACGTACGATTCATCAATAACGAACTCTTTTTCGCTAATGGATAATGACAAATCGATGCTTACTGGCGAATCGAAAAAACTGTTGCAGGCAGTAAACTGAGCAACAGGCAAAGGTTGTGCTTTGTCAATTTGGAGGTATCGCTTGCAGGCAATTGTGGAGAATCCCTGAATGTAACAGTAATCGAGGTTAACGGGCTCCATTTTCCCGATACGCTCATAAACATCAGCCATTTCAGGAATGCCCAAGCTTAATGTTGTTATTAAAACACCCTTACTATTGAACAGTTCAATTTTTGCGGTTTGCTTAGTGGTAAAGCCATCGGAACGAACAAAAGGCCTCTGAAGAACTTCAACCCTATATGAATCAAACGAGTACGCCATTCAATGAAATTTTCAATAAAATTAGGATAAATCTTTTGAAAATAAAAAGGGAGTTTAGAAAGGTAGAGAGAAAATTAGTGTGCAGTGTGCAGAGGTGTTTAGTTTTTTGTGTTTGGTGTTTAGTGTTTAGTGTTTAGTGTTTTTGCCATCAACTATCAACCATCAACCATCAACCATCAACTGTCAACTCCGCTTGTCATCCTGAGCAGCCTGTCCCGCCCTAGCGGGAAGCGAAGGATCTCTATTAATCTATCATTTTTAGATATTTCGGCGTATTCTATCATTTCGCTTGGTCAAAGGCGATAAAGTGTGGTTTGAGAAATCAACCCTAGCATTTTCTATTTCTACAAGAGGATAAATTAAATAGAGATTTTGCTAATTCATAAATTCATTAGGCGGGCGGTAGTGTGACTTTATCCGGATAACAGTACAATTGAAACAAGAGATTTGATTTTAATATAAAGCGACCAAGGCGCTTTATGCGTTCCAACTAAACATAGTACTCAAAGCTAATAGCGTTAGTCCACTTTACAATATTTTCGGAATTATCGGTAGGCGACTGGCAGGTATTACCTATGCAGAGCAGGTACTTGTTAGGTATATCGGTTGATTGCAGGAACTTTATCTTAGGGTAAACCAATTTTGAGGCTATCAACATTTCGGCAGCATTCAAATCATCGCCATTTACCTTGATTTCAGCAACTGGCAAAATGGTACTCAAAAGCTGCAATGCCCATGTATGAACAAAAACATTGCCCTGTTTAATATGGTTTCCCACGTTAGCAATCATTTGCAATGCAATTGTGCCATACTCACTGCTAGTATCGTGCTCGGCAAGTGCAAGCAGGTTACTTACCATTACAGCCGATGCCGAAGGCATAACACCGTCCATCAGCTCCATTTTACGGGTAATAAGTTCTGTACTGGCTGGAGTGTAATAAAACATTCCTGAATTGGTGTCGAAAAAAATATCCTTGGTTTTCTGAGCCAGGTTAATAGCATAACGGTTCCATAAAGTATTATTGGTGATTTGGTAAAGATTTATCAACGCATTGATAGTATAGGCGTAATCGTCGAGCAATGCAGTACCATAAACCCTACCTTTGCATGTAATCCGGCTAAGTGTCCAGTCATCATTAACATGGTTATCTATCAGATAATTTGCGGATGACAAGGCAAGTTGAAGGTATTTATCGTAACCAAAGGTAAGATATGCAGTGGAAAGAGCCGAAACCATCAAGCTATTCCACGAGGTGATAATTTTATCATCGACAAGGGGAGGGACACGGAAATCCCTATGGTTCTTGAGTTTTATAAGGCTAGTTTTAAGCCTGTAATCAATCTCTCCCTCGGGTAATCCAAACAGGCTCGAGAGCTGGGCATTGGTAAGGGAGCGGAATAAAATATTGATGCTTTCCCAGTTACCGGTTGGAGTAATACCGTAAGCCACACAGAAAAGCTCTGAGTCATATCCCAATATCTGCTCAACCTCGCTTTTCCCCCAGGTGTAATAACCACCCTCAAGACCAGCCGTATCGGCATCGAGTGCGCTGAAAAAACCACCAGTTGACGATAGAAGTTGACGCTCAACAAAGGTAATAGTCTCCTCAACCACTCTCCTATACAAAGGATTTGGGTTGAGCCTATAGGCCAGGGAGTAAACCTCAATTAGCTGGGCATTATCGTAGAGCATCTTTTCAAAGTGGGGAACAAACCACTTTTCATCAACCGAGTATCGGAAAAATCCACCGCCAACGTGGTCGTATATGCCGCCGTTGGCCATTCGCTCAAGGGTGGTATCGACAAAAGCAAGTAAGTCCTTTCGCTGGGAGTGTTGCCCGGTTATCAGCAGGTATTTCAGCAAACCAGGCATGGGAAATTTGGGTGCACCCAGCGTGCCACCCAACTTAAAGTCGAGCTGATTGCGGAAGGAATTGAGGTTTTCAGCTAAAACGACATTAAGGTTAACATTACTGACATCAGCCTTAACCCTGATAATCTCAGTGTTTGCAATCCCCTCGGCCAGCTCATCGGCAACCTCGTAAATGCGCTGAGGCTCGTTTTTCCATGTTTCATCGAGACTCTCAAGAATGCTAAGCCAGTTCTCCTTTGGGAAATAGGTACCTCCGTAAACCGGTCGGCCATCGGGTAAGGCAAAACAGTTTAAGGGCCAACCACCACGACGGGTAATAATCTGCACGGCATTCATGTAAATCTGATCGACATCGGGGCGTTCCTCACGGTCAACCTTAACGCAAACGTATCGCTCGTTCATGGTTTTAGCCACCTTTTCGTCCGAGAACGATTCGTGCTCCATTACATGGCACCAATGACAGCTGCTGTAACCAATGCTTATGAGCAAAAGTTTATTTTCTGCTTTAGCTTTCGCAAAAGCCTCCTCGCCCCACGGAAACCAGTCCACAGGGTTATATGCATGCTGTAAAAGGTATGGACTAACCTCACGAACTAATCGGTTTGGCCGGGCATCTTTCCAGGTATCCATCAAATTTGGTATCTAATTTGATACACTAACAAAACAGGTTGTATTTTTGTTGAAATATAGGGCTATCAATATTGGCTCATTTCAAAAATGCTATCTTTGCTTGTTGCTTCCATGAAAATTGAATGAACTATGAAAAAGTTTTTCCTGATTACACTCACATTGAGCTTAATGGTTTTTGCAAGTGCATTTGCACAAAAAAACGGATACAGGATTGAAGTTAAAATTGATGGATTAACCCAGGGCGATTTATTGCTAGGCTACCACTTTGGCGATAAGAAGTATGTGAAAGATACCGCCACTGTAAATAGCAAAGGATTTGCCGTGTTTGAAGGCGACACCCTTTTGCCTGGTGGTATATACCTTGTTATACTGCCAGAGAAAAACTACTTTGAGGTGCTTGTTGATAAGAACCAGAAATTTTCAGTTGCCACATCGAAGGATAACTTACTCGAAAACCTCAAGTTCACCAACTCTAGTGAAAACGAAGGGTTCATTAAGTACCAGCGTTTCATGATTGACATGCAGAAGCAGAGCAAGGAACTCTCGGAACAGCTGAAGGAATCGCTTTCCGATTCGCTTAAGGCCAATGCCATCCGCGATAAAATGAACGAGCTTAACAACAAGGTTTTAGCTTACTGGGACGAGGTGGAAGCCAACTACAAAGGCACCCTGCTTGCAGCAATTATAAAAGCCATGCGGAATGTTGAAGCACCCAAGCACAATATTGCCAAGGATACTCCAAAGTACGATTCGCTGGTTTGGGCGCATAACTACAACTATAACCGGTACCATTTCTTTGATAATATCGATTTTTCCGATGCTCGCCTACTACGAACCCCCATACTGGAGAGTAAAATAAATGTGTATTTCGATAGGGTTCTACTCCCCATGCCCGATAGCATTATCCCAGCAGCAATTGAACTAATTGAGAAGGCAAAGGCCAATAAGGAGATGTTCCAGTATATTCTATCTACCCTAACCAATAAGTTTCAAACCTCGGAACGAATGGGAATGGATGGTGTATTTGTGGCAGTGGCTGAAAAGTACTACCTGGGAGGCCAAGCCTGGTGGGCCGACCAGAAACTGCTCGATAAGATTGCCGAACGTGTAAAAGCCATAAAGCCCAATATTATTGGCAATATAGCCCCTGACCTTTGGTTACCAAACCCCAATGGGAAATACTACCGCTTAAGCGATGTGAATGCCAAGGTTACTGTTGCATACTTCTGGGATCCCGATTGTAGCCACTGTAAAAAGGTTACCCCTGAGCTGAAAAAGGTTTACGAGAAATATAAGGGTAAAGGGTTTGAGGTGTTTGCCGTTTACACCCAAGGCGACCAGCCCAAATGGATGGAATACATAAAGGCCAACGAATTAACCTGGATAAATGTTTGGGATCCTACGTTCAGCTCAAACTTCCGCAACCTGTACGATATCTATGCCACGCCTGTAATTTACGTTTTGGACAAAAACAAAAAGATTTTGGCCAAGCGAATAAGCGTGGAAACGCTCGAAAAAATCTTGGAAGAAGAGCTGAAATAGCTGTTCTTTAAGGGGTAAGTACTAGCAAGGGAAGTAAAGGGATAAGGTTAGTTGATGGTTGATTAGTGATTGGTGTTTGGTGTTTAGTGTTTAGTGTTTAGTGCTTGGTGTTTGGTGTTTGGTGTTTGGTAATGGGACACAGATGACGCAGATTAAATGGATTTTCACTGTGTAACACTGTGTTAAACTCTGTGTTAAACCCTGTGTAACTCTGTGATGCTAATTGAGTTGATAGTTGACGGTTGATGGTTGATAGTAAATGCAAAGAGATTTATAATCTTACACTATGAGACCCTGTGCCACACCATGTAACACTGTAGTAATGTATTGATATTCTTATTATTGATTCATCGTTAATCCCCTACGGGGGATACTGTTTTTTTATCATGATCTTTTACATTCCTCAATCGCCTTCGACAAAGATGTTCCCTTACTGAGGGTGCTCAAACCGCTATCTCCACTATAAACTAACAGCTATCAACTATCAATCGTCAACTATCAATCGTCAACTATCAACTATCAACTATCAACCATCAACTATCAACCATCAACTATCAACCATCAACTATCAACTCCTCATATTATACCAGAAATCAAAAGGATGTGAAGAACCTTCCATTTGGAACATAAAAAAAACAAATTCAGAGATATTTTGTTCATACTAAAATATTTCCGTAGATTTGAAATTATTTTTATCATAATCAAAACTTTTATTATGAAAAAGTATATCCGGCGAGAAATGTACGAAGCAAAGATACGTCCTTTTATCGGCAAGGATTTGATTAAAGTGATTGTAGGACAGCGACGTACGGGGAAAAGCTACTTTCTGTTTCAGGTTATGGATCTGGTACAACAGCTAAATCCGGATATCCAAATCCTTTACATAAACAAGGAAGATTTGGCATTTGACACCATAAAAACCTATGCTGACCTTGTTTCGTTTGCTGAAAGTAATGTAACAAAGGGGAAAAAAGCCGCCATTTTTATTGACGAAATTCAGGATATTGAAGACTTTGAAAAGGCACTGCGGCATTTCCACACCACCGGAATGTGGGACATTTACTGTACCGGCAGTAACGCGAAGCTGCTTTCGGGTGAGTTATCCACCTATCTGACCGGGCGATATGTTGAAATTACCATGTACAGCCTTTCCTATCCGGAATTTCTCGTGTTTAACCGGTTGGAAAACACTCCTGAAAATTTCAACAAATACCTACGATTTGGCGGACTTCCCTACCTTGTGAACCTAACGTTGAACGAGAATGTGGTTTTTGAATATCTGCGAAATATTTATACTACCATACTCTACAAGGACATAATTACCAGGTACAACATCCGAAACGCGGCCTTTCTGGAGCGGTTGGTCATTTTTATTGCCGACAATATTGGTAATGTTTTTTCGGCTAAAAAGATAACCGATTACCTGAAATCGCAAAATATTAAATCGTCGAACAATATTGTTCTCGACTATCTGAACTACCTGCAAAATGCGTATCTGATTGCCAAAATCTCCCGCAACGATTTAAAAGGGAAACGAATACTGGAGATTGGCGAGAAATACTACTTCCACGACACAGGTCTGCGACACGCCATAATATCGTATAAACCAGGCGATATCAACCAATTGCTGGAAAACATTGTTCTGCTGCACATGCTTATACACGGCTACAGTGTTACCATTGGTAAGTTAGGCGATAAGGAGATTGATTTCATTTGCGATAAAAACAGCAACCGAATCTACATCCAGGTAACGCTCTCGTTGGCCGATGAAAATGTGAGAACCCGCGAATATGGCAATCTGCTTGAAACGGGCGATAATTTCAGAAAAATTGTAGTTACGGCCGATGAATACGCCCTCGACACATACAAAGGAATTGAAACCATAAATATTCGGGAATTTTTGACCGGAACTAAGATTCCTTAATTTTATTTGAGAGTATTTGAGGGATTTGTTTTCCCCCTACGGGGAAACATCCCAATACCAAAAGTTTTTTTACAACACCCCATCGCCTACAACGAAGATTCTCACTTACAGGGAGTCCTCAAACCGCTATCTCCACTATCAACTAACAACCGTCAACTATAAACTATCTTCAAACACTAATAGCCACTAGGTTTCCAGAAGCCTGATACGCCGCACAGCTTCCGGCATTGATATATATCAACCCTAAAAACTCCAAAATCCGCAGCGTGTGTAACATATGTTACAATTCGCGGAGTGGGGTTGGCCTACTTTTGTCTCAGAAAAACAAATCAACCCAATTTGATAACAATTAAAAACGAATAGATATGAAGCGCGACATTATTACAATTGACAGGGACAAGTGCAACGGTTGCGGACTATGTGTTAGTGGTTGCCACGAGGGAGCCCTACAGCTTATTGATGGCAAAGCTGTTCTGATCAGCGAGCTGATGTGCGATGGACTTGGAGCCTGCATAGGCGAATGCCCCGAGGGTGCCATTACCATCGAGCACCGCGAGGCTGAGCCTTACGACGAGGTACACACCATTAGTAAGATGGTGGCAAACGGTAAGAATACCATCATTGCTCACCTAAAGCACCTCAAGGATTATAACGAAAAGGAATACTTGCGCCAGGGTGTTGAGTGGTTGTTAGCCAACCGCGACAAACTCACGTTTAGCGTAGATGAGGTGCTGCAAGCAGTGCATAACCACACCAAGGATGCCTGCGGTTGTGGGACAAGCGAGCCCAAGGTAAAGCCTCAACCCATGCATCACCATGGTGGGGGTTGTCCGGGTTCGGCAACTCGCAGCTTTGCACAAGCCATTGCAGGTGCTGAGGGAATGGTTTCGGGGAAATCGGAGCTAACCCACTGGCCCGTACAGCTACACCTGATTAACCCACACTCGGGTCATTTCCGTGGCTCAAATCTGTTGCTTGCAGCCGACTGTGTGGCGTTCAGCCTTGGCAATTTCCATAGCCAACACCTGAAGGGTAAAACCTTGGCTATTGCCTGCCCTAAGCTCGACTCAAACAAGGAATCGTATGTTGAGAAGATTACTGCGCTAATTGACGATGCACAGGTTGACACTATCACCGTGATGAAAATGGAGGTTCCCTGCTGCGGTGGGCTTGTTCAGCTAGCCCGTATGGCCATGGAACAGGCAAAACGCAAGGTTCCTATTAAGGTGATTACCGTTGGAATTCAAGGTGAAATATTAGAGTCAAACTGGGTTTAATCAGCAAATAATCAACAAAATCAATAATTCACTTACTACATTTAACTATTTACTAAAAACAATCAAGCTATGAGTATGTTTTGCTATCAGTGCCAGGAAGCAGCCAAAGGAGTAGGCTGCACAATCAAGGGAGTTTGCGGTAAAAACGACGATCTTTCTAACATGATGGATCTCCTGCTCTTTGTAACCAAGGGGATTTGCGTTTACAGCACAGCGCTCCGCGAGCAAAAGGGTTACGAAAGCCCTATGGTTAACAAGTTTGTTTTTGACAGCTTATTCTCCACCATTACCAATGCCAATTTTGATAAGGCAGCCATCACGAAGCGTGTTGAAAAGGCCATAGAGATTCGTAACATGCTGCGCGAGGAAGCCCAAAAGAAAGGGGTAAAGGTTGACACCACCTTTGAGGGATGCACATGGGAAGGTAAGCCCGAAGAGTTTGATGCTAAAGCTGCCACCGTGGGAGTTCTGAACGAAACCAACGAGGATATCCGTTCACTTAAGGAGTTGATTACCTACGGCGTAAAGGGTATGGCAGCCTATGCCGAGCATGCCTACAACCTTGGCTTTGAGGACACCACTGTTTACGCATTCATGCAAAAGGCCATGGCCGATATTACAAAAAACCTAAGCGTTGATGAACTTGTTACCCTTACCCTTGAAACCGGGAAGTATGGCGTGCAAACCATGGCGCTGCTCGATAAGGCCAGCACCACCAGCTTCGGTAACCCTGAAATCACCAAGGTAAACCTTGGCGTTCGTAACAATCCGGGAATCCTAATCAGTGGTCACGATCTTAAGGACATGGAGGAACTCCTTGCCCAAACCGAGGGCACTGGGGTTGATGTTTACACCCATAGCGAGATGCTACCCGCCAACTACTACCCTGCTTTTAAGAAATACAAACACTTTGTGGGTAACTACGGAAGCAGCTGGTGGCACCAGCGCGAGGATTTTGAGTCGTTCAATGGCCCAATCCTGTTCACCACTAACTGTATTGTTCCACCACTTGCCAACGCCAGCTATAAGGATAGGATTTACACAACCGGCGCAGCAGGTCTTGAGGGCGCAAAACACATCCCCGACAGGGAGAATGGAAAACCAAAGGATTTCAGCTCAATCATTGAACACGCAAAGCGTTGCAAACCTCCTGTTGAGATAGAGAAGGGCGAAATTATAGGCGGATTTGCTCACGAACAGGTGTTTGCCTTGGCCGACAAGGTAGTAGATGCTGTAAAATCGGGAGCTATTCGTAAGTTTATCGTAATGGCCGGATGCGATGGCCGTATGAAGGATCGCAACTACTACACCGAGTTTGCTGAGAAACTACCAAAGGATACTGTTATCCTTACTGCAGGTTGCGCAAAATATCGCTATAACAAATTACCTTTAGGTGATATAGGTGGAATTCCTCGTGTACTTGATGCCGGCCAATGCAACGATTCCTATTCATTGGCAGTTATCGCTCTTAAACTAAAAGAGGTATTCCAACTTAACGATATCAATGAACTGCCAATTGCCTACAACATTGCATGGTATGAACAAAAGGCTGTAATTGTTCTTCTTGCGCTACTATACCTGGGAGTAAAGAACATTCACCTAGGCCCAACACTTCCTGCATTCCTCTCTCCCAATGTGGCCAAAGTATTGGTTGAGAACTTTGGAATTGGTGGAATCACTACTGTAGATGAAGACATCAAGCTAATGGTAGGCTAGCCCTCTCTCCCAGCCGTATGCACTACGGCTGGGTTTCTTCTATTAAATTGATCTAACATAAATCCAAACAGCTATGAACTTAACAAATGAATTTCCAAAAGGACAAAAGTTCAACTTTATGAATGAGGTTGAATACAGCAATGGCGGCATAGTAAGCAAAAACGTGCTAAAACGCCCAACGGGGAACATCTCGCTTTTTGCATTCGATAAGGGTGAGGGTCTAAGCGAGCACACAGCACCTTTTGATGCCGTTGTTCAGGTTATTGAAGGTAAAGCCACAATAATAATCGGTGGAACACCCCACCAACTTGTTGCAGGCGAAACAATTATCATGCCTGCAAACATACCCCATGCGCTTCAGGCTGAGGAAAGGTTTAAAATGGTTTTAACCATGATAAAGGAATAGTTGATTTTAATCAATTCCCTTGCCTTGCGCTTATTTTATTCCTAACTTTAAAAGAAAAAACATGAGCGAACTGATTAATAACTCCGAAAACAGGAAGAAAAAGCTCAAAGAGCTCATTCTCCGGTTACATAAACCCAAATCCGTCAATAGGAATAAAATCTCTAATGACGGCCATTAGAGATTTTGTTCTATAACTATTAGATTATTAACTCATTAAATTTGCTGAAGGAATTAAAAAAATTACTTTTTTTGTGT
>JAGPEQ010000099.1 GCA_018056955.1 Bacteroidales bacterium
GTCACACGCTCTGTGTAACACCGTGTTACATCGTGTAACTCTGTGATACTTGCTGTTGCTCGTTTCATGAGAGGGTTGTCATGTTGAGCGCAAGCGAATCATCTCACGGGGTCGATTAGAGATCCTTTGCTACGCTCAGGATGACAGGCGTGTATTTTTTTTTAAATAAACGACATTGAATTCTAGTTAAAGGCCAAGAAAATTTTGTAGTGTTGGAATTATTTTATTTATATCAAGCTTATCCAGAGCAAAAACGCGGGCATTCCGCCCAAGTTCATTGCGCCTAACGGGGTTATTAATGAGAATTGATAGTTTACGGGCAAACTCAGATTCATCGGTAAATACAAAGCCATTAACACCTTCAGTAATAACATCGGCAACGCCTGGCATTCGCAGGGTAAGCACTGGAAGGCCTGCTGCTAATGCCTCGTTAACCGAGTTTGGCGGGAATCCTTCCGCATGCGATGCCACCAAAAGGATATCGGACAATAGGTAGAATTGTGTTGTAACGTTTTGTCGGCCCATGAACCGAACCCTATCGCCTAATTTTTCTTCAACGTATTTTTTTAGATTTTTCATCCCCACGTTATACCTGCTCATGGTATCCCATTCGGGGGCCTCAGTGCTGCCAATGTGCAATAGAAGAAAATCCTCATCAATTCTACTAAGCCAATCCGCAATTTCAGGAAAGCCTTTTCGTTCAATCAGATGTCCCACCATTAGTATTACAAACTTACCCTCGGCAATTTGAAGTTTGCCACGATGCTCATGGCGAATCCCATTTTTATGATCGATATCGAACTTTTTTAAATCTACACCCTGAACTGACAGCAAAATGTTAAAACTACCAAAAACGTTTCTCCATGAATTTGCAAATGCCGAGTTAAGGGCATAGTAGCCGTAAAGCCTACTCAATAAATATCGGGTGTAGAACCGATGTAAACTTCCTGCAACACTCTCGGCATCATCAAAACCCCATAGTGTAGAGCGGAAAACACAATCAACCCCTTTTAGGGTGGAGACTAAGGCAATGAGTTTATACCCGGGCATCGCCCCAAAAATTATCCATTTGGAACTACTATTACAATTGATGGTTAAGTATCGGAAAAGGCTTAACCTTAAGGCAAATCTTCCAATAATTGTACGGTACCAATAATTTATTCGGGATATTTCGACCCCATTCAATTTTTCCTTCTTGGGTAGTTTTCCATTAGGGTTAAGGCAGATTAACTTTACACAGTAGCCATTCTCATTGAGTTTTGATGCTACAAGCAGGGCATTACGGCCATCGCCGGCCATCGCCGGGAACGTTTCGGCAGTAAATATTAAAACCGCTGGGCTTTGAATGGGATTTGCCATTTTACCATTATGGATAGTTAAAGCAAATTTGGTTATTTTTGTGATATAAGAAAGCAGTAGGTATGATTTATATTGCAACTGTCCACTGGGAAACCGATAAATGGATCGACATTCAACTCAAATTTTTTAAAAGGAACATTAACCAGCCATATAGAGTTTTTGCGTTTCTGAGTGGCGATGCCTGTAAACATAAGGATAAGTTCTACTTTGCCTGCTGCGAACCCATTACCGAACATGCCATTAAGTTAAATCTTCTAGCCCGGTTTATTTCACTTCAAGCTAACGATGACGATATCCTTATTTTTATTGATGGCGATGCCTTTCCTGTTAAACCCATTGATAGTTTCGTCACCTTAACGTTAAAACAGTACCCGCTTGCCGCCATAAGGCGAACCGAAAATATTGGTGATATTCAACCACACCCTTCGTTCTGTTTTACCACGGTAGGGTTCTGGAAATCAATTGAAGGCGACTGGAAGGAGGGTTACGAGTGGGAAACCACTGCTGGTATACACCGAACGGATGTAGGGGGAAATCTCTTTAAAATTCTAATCGACCTAAAAATTGACTGGCTACCACTTGAACGCACATCGCAGCTAACTAACCATGGCTTAATGTTTGGTATTTACGCCGATTTGGTTTATCACCATGGTGCTGGTTTTAGGGAACCCTTGTCCATGTACGATAGGACTAAATCATTGGTAGGAATAGTTAAACCAAGGTTTATAGCAAAACTTCTCGATTTGCTACTATGTAATGTTTCGGTTAAAAACCGGTTCAGGATACACAGATTACTGGGTATTGGGGATCGAATTAACTATCAAAACCAACGTTTAAGCCAATCAATACATGAAAAGATTGCAATGGATGAATTTTTCGTGTAGTTTTCCTTGACTTAACCCATCAATTATTTTATATTGCCCACTAAATAGCAAATGTTGAACATAAAACCTTTCAGCCATGAATAAGGGCATACTTGAACTCATTGTAATAATGCTAATTGCATTACCTGTGGGCATACTCACCATAAGGTACTTTTTCAAGAACTCCATA
Source organism: Bacteroidales bacterium (assembly GCA_018056955.1). Classification (GTDB taxonomy): domain Bacteria; phylum Bacteroidota; class Bacteroidia; order Bacteroidales; family Tenuifilaceae; genus Tenuifilum; species Tenuifilum osseticum. Next base: position 2,413 of record JAGPEQ010000099.1, read on the forward strand.
CTCTTTTTAATGGGAGCTCTAACTGTAACCTGGGGAGTTCTAATTGATGTTATGGTGAACTTAAAGTACATCTACCCAGAAATTTTTCCTGCATATATAACTACACCTGTAGTTATAGTAGCAGGTATTTGGGTGATGTGGTTTATAGCCCGCAAGGTTCGGAAGCCTTTGGACCAGGCTATTGACGATTTACATAGGATAAGTGATGGAGATTTGACCGTAAAGGTAAACCCTGAGTTTGTCCAGCACAACGATGAGCTTGGGAGGTTAAGTAAATCGGTAGGTAATCTATCCGATAAGTTACGCGAGGTGATTGATGGCATTTCACAGGCCGCAGGAGAGCTGGAGTCGTCGGCAAGCCAGCTGAGCATGAGTGCCACCAGCCTATCGGAGGTTACCTCGGAGCAGGCCTCATCGTTGGAGGAGATATCCAGCGCCATGGAGGAGATCCTGGCCAGCATACAGCAGAACTCCGAGAATGCCATGCAGACAGAACGTATAGCCTCGTCCACTTCCAAGAAGTTGGAGGAGGGGGTTGAGTCCACCAACGTAGCGCTGGACTCCATGAACGAGATAGCCCAAAAGATAGGAATCATCAATGATATTGCATTCCAGACCAACCTGCTGGCGTTGAACGCAGCCGTAGAGGCAGCCCGCGCTGGTGAGCATGGGAAGGGCTTTGCCGTGGTGGCGGCCGAGGTAAGGCGCTTGGCCGAGCGAAGCCGCCAGGCCGCCAACGAGATTATTGCGGTATCGCAACGGGGAGCGGAGATTTCGGGCAAGGCTAAGGATATTATGAATCAGAACGTGCACGAGATAATACGAACCACTGATTTAATCAGGGAGATAACCGCGGCCACCCACGAGCAGCGAACTGGAACGGAGCAGGTGAACACCTCGGTGCAGGAACTTAACAACACCACGCAACAAAATGCCTCGCTCTCGGAGGAAGTTGCAGCCAGCGCTGAGGAACTGAATGCTAGAGCTAAAGCACTTACCGATTTGATAGGGTATTTCCAGATAAAGAAGTAAAACCAATTTCATTCATCAATCTATAACCGCCATTCGTCAAAAATAGATTTTTAATAGAGAACAGCCGAATATAAAGAGTTTAGCTGTATCTGCTATGTGTTCAGTTGCCTTGTTTTGATATTTTAAGAGCCATTCTAAATAAATGGCATCATTTTGAAATCAAAACTATAATTGGGTAAGTAATGCATACACAGGATAAAATCTTTCACGTTTTTAATGGCTGATTAAGCTTAATAATTAAGACAGAAGAATTAATATCAAATTATCATAAAATAATTGACAAGTAGTAATTTAAAATATAACTTGTGTTCTTTAATTACTCATAAACTAAAAACTATACAAAGATGAAATGTTTAGGAAAGGCAATGGTGGTACTACTGGTGCTAGTAGGCTATGTAATTAGCGCACAGGTACCCCAACGGATAGCCTATCAGGCAGTCCTGCGGAATTCCGATGGAACCGTAATGGCAAACCAGCAGGTTGAGCTACAGGTTTTGCTGCATAGAACAACCGCCACCGGCGACGTTTTATACTCCGAGACCCATACCAAAACCACCACCAATCAGGGTTTGGTTGCCTTTGAGATTGGTGCGGGCACGGTTAACGCAGGCACTTTTAGCGGTATCAGCTGGAGCGATCCCATCTTCCTGGAGCTGAAGGTAAGAAAGCAGGATCAGCAAAGTTTTACTGACCTGGGTACAAGCCAGATTGTTGCTGTACCCTACGCCTTTCTGGCGGAAAAATCGTTGAACGCCAGCAACGGTATTTCCAGCCTGGGGCCATTGGGGAATACCGTATTTTCCAATGGAGTGGAATGGGCGCCCACCGCAAGGGTAAGCGTTCTGGACAGTACGGTAATAGTATCACCCGGAGAAGGACATGACCCCGACAAGCCGATTTTTGCGGTTACCAACTCGCAGGGTCAGGTTGTAATGGCGGTTTACGAAACCGGGGTACGATTTAATGTTGAGGGAAGCAGCGGCAAGGGGGCCAAGGGTGGATTTGCCGTGGGCGGACTAACCAACGGTAAAGCCCCAGTACCCACCTACTTCCAGCTGGAACCCTCCTATGCCCAGTTCCTGTTTGACCAGACAAATATCATAAAGGGAGCCAAGGGCGGCTTTGCCGTGGGTGGCCTAACCAATGGCAAGGGCGATACACTCACCTACATGACCATACACCCCGACAGCACAAGGTTCTTTATCGATGACAGCCCAGTGGTAAAGGGGGCCAAGGGAGGCTTTGCGGTTGGCGGTCTCACCAACGGGAAGTCGGGAACCAATGTTTACATGTCGTTACTACCCGACAGCATCCGGTTTGCCTTTGACGACAGCAACACCAAGGGAGCCAAGGGCGGCTTTGCTGTAGGGGGGTTAACAAACGCTAAGTCCAGCGCTGCGAATTACTTAGAGGTAACCCCGGATAGCACATACATTGTAAACACCATGGTATCGTACAGCGATATGGTGGTTGCAGGTAATGTGACAACCAATGTTGGATTGCCAGAGCCCCCGGTTGCCGATGCCGACGGTAATACCTACCAAACGGTTAAGATAGGCACGCAGGTATGGATGGCCGAAAACCTAAAAACCACCAAGTACTCCGATGGTACACCAATAGAACCTAGTAATATTTATGTATTGCCTACTCCTGATTCCACCACTGTCTTTGGAAACTACTATTCTGATGGCGCAATATTACTTAGCGGTAAAAATGTTTGCCCCGACGGTTGGCATGTACCAACAAAGCCTGAATGGGAGGCCATGTTTACTTTTGTATCGGGTGCTGAATGGGCAATTGATTCTTTAATAAATGGGAAAAAGCTAATTGAACCCCTTAGAGATGTATTTCCTGAAATTTTCAATTGGTATTATGATCTGCATGGTCCTCTTTCAGTTGTAATTGCAACCAATGAGACAGGATTTTCAGCCCGTGGTGCTGGAAGAGCTAGTTGGGATACATCTTGGTCTGCCACCGATGTTGGCGAGTATGCCTATTTTTGGGTAAATACAATACCAGGAAGCGTTCAGATTGTAACAATTGACAGTTATTCAGGAAATGTTTCAATTGGTGAAGGGTCTCCTGGTACAGCATACTCTGTTCGCTGCGTTAAGAATTAGTTTTTATGGTATTTGGGAAATACTTGCATATTTCCCAAATACCTATACTTTTGCGGGTAATCAACCCTGTTAACCATGGAAAAGAAGGTATTATACGTTGATGATGAGGTAATTAACCTTGAGCTATTT
>JAGPEQ010000100.1 GCA_018056955.1 Bacteroidales bacterium
ACTGTACACTAAGAATTATATCCTTCACTTTGCACAACATGACAAAAGGAGGGGCTGTTTTGTATTCTAAACGACATTTCGATAAAGAACTTTGATTGGACAGTATATAATGCTTCATTAATAAAAAAGCTATTTTTCCCTACATTTTTTGCAGGAATCCTTCTACTTTATATCTTTACGTGTCAAAATACACAGTATTTACAAAAATCATTGAAAAGCGATGCATTTACTTGAAGCTAAAGGAATAGAGAAACGCTACTCCAACCATTTGGCGCTCGACGATGTTAGCATATCGGTGCCAAGGGGTAGTATCTACGGCCTTTTGGGGCCAAATGGAGCGGGTAAAACTACCCTTATTCGTATCATAAACCAAATTACTGGCCCCGATAGGGGCGAGGTGCTATTTGATGGTCGGCACATGCAACCTAACGATATTTACCGTATTGGTTACCTACCCGAGGAAAGGGGACTTTACAAGAAGGTGAAGGTGGGTGAACAGGCCCTATTCCTTGCACAGCTTAAGGGGCTTAGCCGTGCTGAGGCCATGAAGCGGTTAAAGTACTGGTTTGAGAAATTCGAAATTCAGGCCTGGTGGGATAAAAAAATTGAGGAGCTCTCAAAGGGTATGGCTCAAAAGGTTCAGTTTATGGTTACCGTTATCCATGAGCCTGAGCTGCTCATTTTTGATGAGCCGTTTAGCGGGTTCGACCCCATAAACGTTCAACTCGTAAAGGACGAAATACTGGAACTGAAACGTAAAGGAACAACCATTATCTTCTCAACCCACAATATGGCATCGGTTGAGGAGCTTTGCGACCATATCACCCTAATCAACAAGTCGCGTAACATCCTAAGTGGGCAAATTGATGAGGTGCGCCAGAGTTACGGTAGCAATGTTTTCGAAATAGCTTTCCGTGGCAATCCCGATTCACTAAGGCAAAAGGTTGAAGATAGGTTCGAACTGTTGAAGATTGATACCGACAACTCGCTACCTAAGGCGCAGGTTAGATTAAAATCGCAATCCGATGCCAATAGCCTTTTGCAGGAATTGATTCCAGCTGTTGAAATAGTTTCCTTCAACCCCATTGTGCCTAGCATGCACGATATTTTTATACAGGTAGTGAAGGAGTATAACCAAAAGCACGGTTTAGTAATCAGTTAGGTTAAAACTTAAACTAGAAAATAGTATGAACAAGATATTTCTCATAATGCAGCGCGAGTTCATGACCAGGGTCAGGAAAAAATCGTTTATCATAACCACCCTGCTCTCGCCAATATTTTTTGCAGCCATAGCTATACTTCCAAGCTACCTAGCTTCGCTTGAGGTTACAGAGGTACGAACCGTTGCCGTGGTTGATAATACCAAACAGTATATTGATGTAATTCCCTCAACTGAGTATATCAAGGTAACTTACGTAACCGATACTCCTGCCGAGAAGGTTAAGGAAAACTTAAATGAAACAGGCTATTATGCCCTATTGGTGATTGACTCTACCTCCACACCTAATCAGGCAGCTTTCACCATTTACTCCCAGAAACAGCCTGCCATTGATGTTATGCAGCACCTGGAGAATACTTTAGAAAAGGAAATTGAGGCGCGCAAGCTTAAAACCTATAATATCGATAATCTAGATAAGATACTTGCCGATGTTAAAACCCGTATCTCAATAAAATCGATAAAGGTAAGCCAAACAGGTGAGGAAAAGGAGAGTAACACCCTAATTGCTATGGCAATAGCTTACATCATGAGCTTTTTGATGTATATGATGGTGCTTATTACCGGTAACCAGGTTATGCAGGGGGTTATTGAGGAGAAAACAAACCGTGTGGTTGAGGTTATCATTTCATCGGTTAAGCCGTTTCAGATGATGGCTGGTAAAATTTTTGGGATGGCCTCAGTGAGCCTGCTGCAAATACTGATATGGGTGGTAATGACCGCTGCTCTTGCCGGGGTTGGTATCAACATCATAAGCAGTAAAATGACCACAAAACCAGCTACCGAGCAAATGCAGGCCATGGCCCAGGCTGACCCCCAAATGGCACAGGTTCAGGAACAGGATACTGCAGTTGCAAACAGTGAGGGAATGAGTTTCCTTACGGCCCTCAAGAACCAGAACTTCCCATTACTCATTGGTGGATTTATATTCTACTTCCTTTTTGGGTACTTACTTTATGCGGCTATGTTTGCAGCCGTAGGCTCAGCAGTGGAAAGTATAACCGATACCCAACAGCTCACACTGCCAATTACCCTACCGCTGATACTGGCAATAATTGTGATGATTAGCGGAATTAAGTCGCCCGATGGGCCTTTAGCTTTCTGGTTCTCGCTAATTCCTTTTACCTCGCCGGTTATTATGCTAACCCGTTTGCCTTTTGGCGTTCCAACTTGGCAGTTGGCACTATCGGCTACTCTGCTTGTGGGTACATTTATCCTTATTACCTGGCTAGCCGCCAAAATATACAGGGTGGGCATACTAATGTACGGTAAAAAGTACACCTGGAAAGAGATGATTAAGTGGATTAGCTACAGGGGATAGAGTTTACAATGCTTACCATTGAGCAGCTAATTGAAAGTTATGATAAACCCGGCACGGTCATCCTCCTTGAGGGTAAACGTGCCGTTTTACCTACCGACCAGCACAAGCTAATTGAGGTGGGTAAGTTGCTCGCAGGCAGCAGTAAACATATTGTTTTCAGGAGCGGAAATGCCAAAGGCGCCGATTACTTCTTTTCGCAGGGAGTTTCGATGGTTAACCCATCGCGCTTACAGCAAGTAACCCCGTACCGCGGCCATAGAACGAAAGAGACTTTAGGCAGGCAAACGGTTTCGCTCGACGATGTTGACCTGGCAAGTGAACCTAACGTAATATTTCACACTAAGAACAGCAGCAATGTATCGCAGCTTATCGATAGTTTTCTTTCACTTGGCGATAATGCTCTAACCGTTAAGGCCCGATATTTACTCCGCGATACCATAAAGGTGGTGGGTACCTCTAAGTTGCAGCCTGCAACTTTAGCCATTTTTTACGATGATTTATCGAAACCCAAAACGGGGGGCACTGGGCACACCATGCGTGTGTGTGAAAAAAATGGAATCCCCTATTTCGACCAACGGGTGTGGTTTAAGTGGGTGGAACAGTAAACCCTTTAGGGCTTGGGTTTTTCCATCTTCATCGAGATGGTTTTATTGAAAATTCCTGCGCTAACAAGTTTGTCAAACTCTCGCGAATTACTCGGTTTTAGGATAATCTTGGAGTTCTCTTTGTTTTCGTCTTTAATTTTCTCGAATGGCACTATGTTGCCTATTTCCTTTTCAACCTCATCAAGCTTGTTTGGGTCGAAATCGGAAAAGCTAATATAAAGTGAATCGTTGCTTAGCTTAAAAATGTAAGCAATCCATACCAATCGACCCTTAACGCTATCGGAAAAGTTAACAACAAACCCACTGGAGTATTCCCTAACATCAAGGTTCTTTCCTAAGGTTCCGGTTACAGTAAATTTATTTCCACTACCAAGCGATATGGTATTCCTGGTGATAGTTAGTGTGTCGTTATCGGAACTGATAAAAATTCCCGGAAATGCATTGTTTAGGTTAGTGATGATTTTCCCGTCAACAGGCTGAGGCTTGTTAAATACAATGTTATTGCATGAGGTAAGCAAAAGTGCAAATAACAGTATGAATTGAGGAATTCTATTCATTAAACTTTACTTTTTCCCTCTAAATAGGTATACAAAACCTTTAGCGCTATCATATTGCCCGGAAAGGTCTTCTATAACGTAGTAGTAAACCCCTTCGGGCATATCGGTACCTTGGTTGTTCTTGCCATCCCAAACCAAAACACTCGATTCCGCCTTGTAAATTAACCCACCTGAACGGGAAAATATACGAAAATCGAACCATGCCGTGCCGCTGGTGGGTACAATAAAGTTATCGTTTACCCCGTCAGAGTTAGGGGTAAATACGTTAGGGATATTTTCAAGCGGAACCTTTCCGCTAGTAAAGTCGGGCAGGACTCTTATTGTTTGAGTAAACTCGGCTGTTTGTCCGCTGTTTGAATTACGCACATCAAGCTTTACCTGATGTAATCCTGCAGTGGTAAAGGTATAGTAAATGTTTGGCCACTGGTCGAGCGCTACATCGTCGAAAGCGTTTCCGGCCAAAGGGCTACCATCAACCGTCCAGGTGAAGCGGAGGTTTCCCAAGCTATCGGGGTGGTTGGGTATTCGGTAAGCATTAAGGAAAATGCGTTTGTACGAGGCAAGTCGGCCTAAATTTCTATCGGGGAAAACAAAAAAGAAAGCAGGGCTAACAGGAATCTCGCGTGAGTGCGATAGGCTTTCGCCATTCAGGGTATAGTTCAGGGTAACGGTTACACTATCGTCCCAGCTTGTATAGGAGTATGTGTGTGTGGGCGCAACCTCGGTCGATGTGTTGGAGTCCCCAAAATCCCATCCAGTTGGTGTTACGCCTGCTCTGGGTATAAACTTTAGGGTTGATTGGCTTCCGATGTTGTTTGTTTCAACTAGTTGCCATGTGAAAACCGAATCGGCTTCAAAATTTTGTGAAAAGCTTAGGCATGGTAAAAGCATTGCAATTGCAATGGTAGCTGCAGTTGAGGTAATATCTTTAATCATTGCCGGCATGGTTTATCAGGTAAAATTAAGCAAAATCGATATTCTGTCTATATCTTTTCGGTTAATTTTTGAACAACCCTAAAGTTATTAAAAAATTCCTTAGCAAAAACACGAATTACTGTATAGCTTGGTATGGCAAGCAACATTCCAAGTATTCCGGCAACACTACCAGCAACCAGAAGAACAATAAAAATTTCAAGGGGATGAGCTTTTACACTGTTTCCGTAAATTAATGGTTGAAAAACAACATTGTCGATAAGTTGGGTAATTAGGAATACCGAAACTACCAGGATTGTGAATGTAAGCATGTTGGCTGTAAACCCTAGGTGAAGCTGTGTAGCCAATACTATGAGCGTACCAAGCACTGTTCCTGTAAGTGGCCCTACATAAGGTACTACATTCATTATACCTGCAATTAAGCCAACAACCACTGCTGTTTGAAAACGAACGCCAATAATGGAAAGCCCAATGGTATCGAGCACCATTATGGCAGTACTCTCAATTACTATACCCACAAAGTAGCGGCGCAGGAGTTTGTTTATACTAACCAGCGCTCGAGTTATTTGCATTTCGTATTTTTCAGGGAATAGCAGAATTACGCTTTTAAAAAAAAGCGTGTCGTCCTTAAGGAAAAAGAAAGTTATGAAGCTTATGGAAAACAAGGCAATAACCAGGCTGATTAGCAGGTTAGCCGTGGATGAGAAGGCATTAGTTATCATTGAAACCGTAAAAATCCCCGATATTTTTGTTATCAGAAAATCCTGCAGCACAAATCCTTGGGCGCTTGCCGGCAAATAGTTTTGAATGAATTGTTGAATGGAATTAATTGGTTCGGCAAATGATGCCACTAGGCTTTGTACATCAATTGACCCCAACTCGTTGAACTGCGCAATTACAAGTGGAATCATTACCCTGAAGAATGCTATGAAAAGTATCCAGATTGTAATGAGGGCAATGGTGGCTCCCAAAAAACGGGGTGGTGACCAGTTTCTGATTCTGATTGAAGAAATAAAAT
>JAGPEQ010000033.1 GCA_018056955.1 Bacteroidales bacterium
GCCATAAAACTAGCTATCTTTGAACAAATCAATTTTGGTAACGTTATATTAAAAAATCTACATTTATGGATAAAATAAGCATTCAGGCCGATTGGCTAGACGGCATGGCCTTTGAAACTGAAGTTAACGGCCACAAACTCATTATAGATGCCGACGAAAAGGTTGGAGGTACCAACCGTGGACCTCGGCCTAAACCCCTCATGCTGGTTGCCCTTGCCGGGTGCACAGGAATGGATGTGGTTTCGATACTTAAAAAGATGCGCGAGGATCTAAAAAAATTCCGCGTTAGCGTTGAAGCCCTCCAAACCGATGAGCACCCAAAACATTACGTTGAAATGAAAATTATATATGAGTTCTGGGGCAATAACCTCAACCCTGAGAATGTTAACAAGGCTGTTAAACTTAGCGACGAGAAGTATTGCGGTGTTAGTGCAGCCTATAAAAAAGGCATGAAACTAACTCACGAGGTGATTATACACAACGAATAGCCAAAATGGAAATCACGAAAGATATTAGCATTGAAGAGCTGGTTGAACAGGTTCCAGAGGCTGTATCGTTTCTTCGTGAGAAAGGTATTGTATGCATCATTTGTGGTGAGCCTGTTTGGGGAACCCTGTACGAAATTGCCTCGCAAAAGGGCTTTTCCGATTTGGAAATCGAGGAGTTGGTTGAAGGGATAGCAAGGTTAAAGGATAAAGGATAAAGGATAAAGGGTAAAGCGTGAACCGTGAACCGTGAACCGTGAACCGTTAAACGGGATAGAACATTATGTACTGCCTAGTGTAATCACGAAGGATAAAGGATTAAGTTTAGAGGAGGTTAATACACAAGGTTCTTTTTACGAAAAACGATTCACGAACAACGCTATTTGTCATTCCGAGTCCCGATTATATCGGGATAGACTATGTCGAGGAATCTCATTAATGAAGAGTTGTAGGTGCAAAGAGATGCTTCGGCGAGCTCAGCATGACAAACGTATCATGAAACAGGCAACAGCAAGTATCACAGAGTTACACAGTGCAACACGGTGTTTAACAGAATGGCATTCACGAACAACGAGCAACGTTTCACGAACAACGCTATTTGTCATTCCGAGCTAGTCGAGGAATCTCGATTTATTTAAGATTTAAGAACTCACTAGTTAACACACGTCTTTCGACACGCACATTATTCGCCCTAAAAGGGCAAATCACATTAGCCCAGGGTTTTAACCCTGGGTATTGTGGTATTCAAAATTATAGGCGATGCACGCAATACTTTTTCCAAAGAGTAATGGTGATGCGTTGCATCGCAAAAGTAAAGCATTGCAAAGAGCGGTTTGCATGTTCTTTCTTGTCTTGATACAAGAAAGAACCAAAGAAAATCAAGGCTGAAAAGCCCGACCCGATGGGTACCCCGTGGGTGGAACTTCCACGCGATACTATTCGCCACGCCTGCGGCGTGGCTCATTTGGTATCGCTTACAATGCCCACCGCCACGTTCCACCCCCGACCCATTTTCGGGTCAGGCTTTTATGCCTCTTCTTGCTTCTTCCTCTCCATTCCTTATCAGGGAAAAAGGCTTGGGTGAGGTCAATTTCACGAACAACGAACAACGTTTCACAAACAACGAACAATGCTTCCAGCCCCGTAGGGGCTTAATATTTGTAACCCAATAACTACTCTCATAAATTGCGATGCACGCAATGCATATGCCAAAGAGGTAAATTGAAACGTTGCATCGCAACAGATAAGCAGTGCAAAGAGCCATTTTCACGTTCTTTCATTCCTTGACACAAGAGAGAACTAAAGAAAATCCAGAGTAAAAATTTGCATTTGTTATATTCTTTTTCGATATTGCACGTGTAAATGTGAAATTAAAATGATTCGATACTCCAAAGCCAATAATAATTCCAATTTCAACAATAACCTGTTGAAACGGGAAGGTTTTGGCGTTTGGTGAGCAAGATACAATACTAGTTCAAGGCCTTCCTAAAAAAACAGGAAGGCCTTTTTTGTTTAACACATTCCATATGCTGCAAAGAGTAAATAATAACAACAATAATCGTCCGCCACCCCCCGGGAATGGTTATGCTTTACCCTGCCCTTCCCGGTAATTCCGCGAAGGGCATTCTTTTTTCAAACTTCAAACTATCAACACTAACCAAAATAATATAACCATGGAATCAAAAGTTTTTGAAACACTTACAGGCGACATTTGCCGTTCGGTTGAAACCGAGGACGCTATCACCCTAATCAAGGAGACCTTTCCAAAGCTGCTGGCAAAAAAGCTAAACCTGCGACGGGTAACCGCACCGCTTATAGTTGAGGCTGGTCTTGGCATTAACGACGATTTAAACGGAATTGAAAAGCCCGTAAGTTTTACCGCCAATTCCATTGGCAAACGAATTGAAATTGTTCAATCGCTTGCGAAATGGAAGCGATTAACACTTGCCCGTTTGGAATTACCCAGTGGTAGCGGAATATATACCGATATGAATGCACTAAGGCCCGATGAAACCCCCGATGCAATTCACTCAGTTTACGTTGACCAGTGGGACTGGGAAAAACGTATCGATACTTCGGAAAGAGGCGTGGAATACTTCCGTAAAACAGTTAATGCTATTTATGAAGCCATCTGCGAAATGGAAATGGTGGTTGCCACTCACGTCGATGGGATTACTCCCGAACTACCCAAGAGCATTCATTTTGTTCATTCGGCAGAATTGGAGGCAATGTACCCAACTCTATCGTCGCGTGAGAGAGAGAATGTTATATGCAAACAGTTTGGAGCAGTTTGCATCGAAGGGATTGGATACCCGTTGTCCGATGGTAAACCATCGGATGGAAGAGCCCCCGATTACGATGATTGGTCAACACTCCGCCCCGATGGATACAGAGGTCTAAATGGCGATATTCTTGTTTGGCACAAGCCACTAGGAATAGCCCTTGAACTCTCTTCGATGGGAATTAGGGTGGACAGTGCAGCCCTAAAGTTACAGCTGCAGATGCAAGGCTTAGAGCATCGAAGTAAATTGCACTACCATAGCTTGCTACTAAACGGTAAACTTCCACAAAGCATTGGGGGAGGCATAGGGCAATCGCGACTCTGCATGTTCTTACTCCGCAAGGTACATATTGCACAGGTGCAAGCATCGGTTTGGCCGGAGGGGCAAGGATTATGACGAAGGATAAAGGATAAAGGATAAAGGATAAAGGGTAAAGCGTGAACCGTTAAACGTGAGCCGTTAAATGGGATTGAACAATAAGCGAAACCCCCTGTTATCAAGAAGGATAATGGATAAAATTTAGAAGAGGTTAATACAAAAGGTTCTTTTTACGAATAACGAATCACGAACAACGCTACTTGTCATTCCGAGTCATATCCTAAAAAATAACACACATGATTTTGTTATAAAAAACAGGCATTGCTGGTTTCAATTATTCCTAATACACTCCTACCCAAATTAACGCGCGCTGAATGATTGCGTGCGTTTTTTTTACATAACCGAAATGTATCTTTCAAATTATTACCGTTTTACGAGTCAAACTTACATTTTAAACCTTTTTATTGTAAAATATCTAAAAATATGAAGCGATTAAAACAGATTTGCTTTAACTTTGTCATATCACAATATGTCCAATTCATTAAACTGTTGGAATCATGCAAAATTTAGACTGGAAGAATCTTCCGTTTGGTTACGTTAAAACCAAGTATAACGTTCGATGCTATTACAAGGATGGCAAATGGAGCAGCCTTGAGGTATCGGATTCAGAATATATTAACATTCACATGGCCGCTACGGCCCTGCATTACGGCCAAGAGGCCTTTGAGGGCATGAAGGCTTACCGTGGCAAAGATGGGAAAATTCGTCTTTTCAGATGGGATGAGAACGCCCAGCGGCTTCAACACTCAGCTGAAGGGATTTTAATGGCACCTGTGCCCAAAGAACTTTTTTACGAAGCCGTGGTTAAAGCCGTAAAGCTGAACGAGGAGTTTGTACCGCCATTCGGAACTGGGGCATCGCTTTACATTAGGCCTTTGCTATTTGGCTCTGGTGCCGAGGTTGGCGTTCGGCCTGCTAAGGAGTACATGTTTGTTGTGTTTGTTACTCCTGTAGGACCATACTTTAAGGAAGGCTTCAACCCTGTTAAAATTGCCATTGTTCGCGATAGCGACCGAGCAGCCCCACTTGGTACTGGTACCTTTAAGGTAGGTGGAAATTACGCAGCCAGTCTTCGGGGGGTAGAGAAAGCCCGCAAAGCAGGATACAGTTCACCAATGTATCTTGATGCAAAGGAGAAGAAGTATATTGATGAAATAGGTGCTGCCAATTTCTTTGGTATCAAGAACAACACCTACATCACCCCAAAATCAACATCAATACTAGGCTCCATTACTAACAAGAGCATTATTCAGCTTGCCGAGGATATGGGCTTGAAGGTTGAACGCCGCCCTGTTCCTGTTGAGGAACTTGAAACTTTTGAAGAGGTTGGAGCATGCGGAACCGCTGCAATCATTTCACCAATTGGGGAGATCAAGGATTTGGAAACAGGGAAGGTTTACACATTCTGCAAGGATGGTAAGCCCGGCCAAATCTCAACCAAACTTTACGAAACCCTTGTTGGAATTCAATACGGCGAGCTTGAAGATAAGCATGGATGGGTAACCGTGATTGAGTAAGATAGATAAGGATAAAGGGTAAAGGATAAAGGATAAAGGATAAAGGATAAAGGGTAAAAGGATGTCTTTTGTGTGACAATAGAAACATTAAAACCTAGATAACTTATTTTAAGCAAAACCGGATTAATAGTTCATCTCTGAACTTTTCCGGTTTTGTTTTTTTGGGGGAATAATAACGCCGTTAAAAAGCAAAATCTTAAACAGTCAGTCAGCTAAGTAAGATTTTTTTATCTTTACAAATAACAAAATCCATAGGCTAACCAATAAACGTAAACCATTTAAAACTATGAAATTTTTAAAAAAAATTATTGCATTTGCACTTATTGCCATTGCGTTACAGTCATTTGCTCAAACCCAAACAATCAGGCAATTTACCTTGCCCAACGGATTAACCGTTATACTTGATGAACAACACGACCAACCCGAAGTGTTTGGCCTGATTGCAGTGAAAACTGGCGGCAAGAACGACCCCGCCGATGCTACCGGCATGGCCCACTACCAGGAACATATGCTTTTTAAGGGGACAACCACGCTGGGAACCATTGACTGGGAAAAGGAGAAACCACATATCGACAGGATATTTCAGCTTTACGATTCGCTTGGCAAAACCAAAGATCCCGAAAAAAGAGCATTAATTCAGAAAGCGATAAACGAAGAGTCCGTTGAGGCAAACAAATTCGCCATACCCAACGAGATGAATAACCTGCTGAATGAAATGGGTTCAACCCTAATTAATGCCGGAACAGGTCCTGATTACACCCTATACTACAACAAATTTCCGGCAAGCCAGGTGGAACGTTGGCTCGACCTATACGCCCATCGGTTCACTGAACCCGTATTTAGAGGTTTTCAGGCAGAACTCGAAGTGGTTTATGAGGAGAAAAACCTTTACAACGATCAGTTCCAGACCCGTTTACTAGAGGAATTCCAGAAATATTTTTTCAAAAATCACCCTTATGGACAACAAACCCTGATAGGAAGCATTGAGGACTTAAAGAATCCTTCGCTTACCAAAATGTATGAGTTTTTCAAAACATACTATGTGCCCAACAACATGGCCCTAATCCTATCGGGCGATTTTAATTCCGAAGAAGTTATTCCCGCCATTGAAGAAAAGTTTGGCAAATGGCAGCCCCGTGAACTGCCTGAACCTCGAAAATGGGATGAGGCTCCCTTTAACGGACGCGAATTCCACGAGGCGAAACTTAGTCCTATAAAGCTTGCAATACTTGGTTATCGCGCTCCAAACGCTACCGATCCCCGTAAGCCCTTGCTCGATGTTACTACCCGATTACTTAACAACAGCTACTCTACCGGTTTACTGGACAAGCTAACGCTCGATGGAAAATTGCTTGCAGCTCAAGCCATGATGATGCCATACTACGACCATGGAGCAATAATCTTTATTGTTGTTCCCAAGGTGGTTGGCCAAAAACTTGAAGATGCCGAAAAATTGGTTCTCTCTGAAATTGAAAAGCTTAAAAAAGGAGAATTTGACGAGAGCCTGTTGGAAGCAATAAAGCTTGAAATTTACCGTAACACAAACACAAAACTCGAAAACATTCAGAACAGAGCATTAACCCTCAGCGAAGCCTTCACCCAAGGTAAAAGTATTGATGAGGCACTCACCTACCCCGAAAAGGTAAAATCGATAACCAAAGCCGATATTGTAGCTATTGCAAACGAGGTTTTTGGCCCTAACTACCTTGCCTTTTACTCCAAAATGGGCTTCCCCAAAAAGGAAAAGATAGCCAAGCCCGACTTCAAGCCCCTACTCTCAAATACAAAAGCCCGAAGCGCTTATGCCCAGCATTTCGACTCGCTCCCTATTCGCACCCCTAACTTTAAATTCATTGATTTTGAAAAAGATTTGAAAGTGGTTGAACTTGCCGGTGGGCATAGGCTCCAATGCGTTGAAAACCCCAAGAACGATATTTTCTCATTGAGTATTGAGTTTAAAGTAGGTAAAGCTTCACTGCCATTGCTTGGATTTGCTACACAGGGTATGGCTTTAGCCGGAGCAGGCGAATACGATGTAAACGCACTGAAAACTGAATTTGCCAAGTTAGGCTCATCGTATAGCATCTGGGCTAATGAAAATAAAACTACTATAACCATTAATGGTATTGAAAGCAACCTGGAACCCACACTCAAACTTGTTGGCTTACTGCTTAGCGACCCCAAACTTGAACAATCAAAAATTAAAACAATTGTGGCCAACGAGAAGGCAACGCGTAAGATGGAACGCTCCGAACCCGACAACGTGGCCGATGCACTAGTTGAATATGGGTTATATGGCGATGAATCCTACTATACCAAACGGTTATCCATGAGCAGTGTAAAAAAGCTTAAAGCCCAAGAGCTGGTTGATGCTTTTAAGCAAGCGGCTGGTTATACTGCCACCATAAGCTATTGCGGTAATACCAGTGCCGATAAAATTTCCGATATAATAGCCAGCTACTTACCACTCTCCTCAAGCCCAGTGGTTGACACAACACCCCTCGATAAACCTGCTAAACAGTACACCGAAAACACCATCCTTTTTGTCAATAAACCAAAGGCACGTCAAAGCAAGATGTTTGTATTTATTAATGGCAAACCCTTTGAAATTGGTGATGCTGCATACATCGATGCCTTTAACGACTACTTTGGCGGAGGTTTTTCCGGCTTAATGCTTCAGGAAATACGCGAATATCGCTCACTGGCATACGCTACAGGTGGCTCGTTCCGCTACCCGCTAGAAAAGGGTAAACCGGTTAACTTTATTGGTTATGTTGGAACCCAGTCCGATAAAACGCTTATTGCCATGGAAACCCTCGATACTCTTATCAGGCAAATGCCAGCAAAACCTGAACGTATTGAGATGATTAAAAGCCACCTGGAGCTATCGGCACAAACCAGCCGACCAAACTTCCGCAATATTGCATCAACTGTTGATGTGTGGAGAAAAAGAGGCTTTCCGGTTGATCCACTAATTATTAAACTACCAATTTACCGGGGTTTAACATGGGAAAATATTGATGAATTCTACAAGGATCGCATGAAAAACAACCCTGTTGTTTACATGATTGTTGGCGATGAAAAGAATATCGACATGAAGAGCCTTGCCAAATACGGCAAACTAGTAAAAATCAGCGAAAAAACACTCTTCAGTAAGTAGTTCCTATTACAGTATTACAATAAAGGCAGTCCCTAATTGACTGCCTTTATTTTTTTCACTAAATTTCGATTGCCAAAAACAAAATACCATGAAAATCAAAATCATATTAATAATAGCTGTTGCAGCGACACTTGTATCGTGCCAAAGGCAAGGCTCGTCAGATATTGACAGCACTGCATACCTAGAAGAAATTACCATAAAACAGCTGCAGGACGGTTATCGCGAAAAGCGCTTTACCGTGGAGAAGGTTGTAAACGACTATCTGAAGCGCATTGAACTCCTTGATAAAGAAGGTCCTTGCCTGAACTCGGTTATAGCCATCAACCCCGATGCGCTAAAAATAGCCAGGGAATTAGATAAGGAATTAGCACAAGGCAAGGTTCGTGGCCCACTTCATGGAATACCTGTAATCCTAAAGGATAACATTGATACACGCGACTCCATGCCAACCACTGCCGGTGCAACGGTTTTAAGGAACTCCTTCGTTGGACGCGATAGCTGGATTGCTGCAAAACTTCGCGAAGCCGGTGCAGTAATAATAGCCAAAGCAAACCTGAGCGAATGGGCTAACTTTAGGGCGAGTCGTTCGTCGAGCGGATGGAGCGGAGTTGGTGGGCAAACCCGAAACCCATACGAACTTGACAGAAACCCCTGTGGGTCGAGTTCGGGGTCGGGCGTGGCCGTATCGGCTAACCTTTGTGCATTTGCCATTGGCACTGAAACCGATGGTTCAATCATGTGCCCGTCGAACAACAACGGGATTGTGGGCCTAAAGCCCACAGTTGGGCTTATTAGCCGCAGCGGGATAATTCCCATCTCGTTCACCCAGGACACACCAGGCCCCATGTGCCGTTCGGTTTCCGATGTGGCCTACTGCCTTGGAGCAATGGTTGGCCCCGATCCAAACGACCCAAAAACACTTGACCCTAACGCCAGGTTTTATAACGACTACACACAGTTCCTCCGACTTGACGGGCTAATGGGAAAACGTATTGGATTTATTACCAATGCATCGGGCTTTCACCATAAGGTTGACACGCTCATGAGCAAGGCCATAAGCGATTTGCGCCGTTTTGGAGCCGAGGTGTTTGAGGTTAGCCTGCCCATACCTCAAGAAGTAAACAGTGCAGAATTTCAGGTATTGCTCTATGAGTTTAAGGATGGGCTTAACCGCTACTTTGCCGGTTTAGGCGAAAAAGCACCAATTAAGAGCTTAGAGGAGTTAATTTCTTTTAACCGTACGGACACTATTGAACTACGCCACTTTGACCAACATCTGCTTGAACTTGCTCAAGGCAAAGGTGACCTAAACTCGCCTGAATATATAAAGGCACTTGAAACCATGCAAAAAGGTATAAGGCAGAATGGAATTGATAAAGTGATGGACGAAAACAAACTTGACCTACTCATAATTCCAACAGGTTCGCCTGCATGGAAAACCGATTTGATTTTAGGTGATAATTACATAGGTGGTAACACTTCGTATGCAGCTATGGCTGGTTACCCAAGCATTACCGTTCCAATGGGGAATATTGATGGTTTGCCTGTTGGTATCTCGTTTATTGGGCGCGCCTGGTGTGAGTCAACACTTATTGAAGCAGCATACTCCTACGAGCAAGGAACAAAGCACAGAATAGTTCCTAAGTTCAAAGCCTCAAAGTAAGACATTGAAGATTTGTTATTTCAGTAAAAACTAAATTACGCCCCTACGGGGTTTAAGACGTTGTTCGTTGTTAGTTGCTCGTTGTTCGTGAAATTGACCTCACCCCCTCCCCTCTCCTGAAAGGAGAGGAGTGATGCAATTAGGAAACCTTATTGCAAGGCTAAAGTCTCCCTTTCAGGGGAGATTTAGAGGGGGCGTCTAGGTTAAATGTAGAAAACGGCTTCTCCCCCAGCCCTATTCCCTGAGGTGGAATGTAGCGGAAGAAGCAAGTAGTGGCATAAAAGCCTGACTCAGCAATGGGTCGGGGGTGGAACGTGGCGGTGGGCTTAGTAAGCGATACCACATGAGTCACGCCGCAGGCGTGGCGAATAGTATCGCGTGGAAGTTCCACCCCCGGGGCACCCATCGGTTCGCGCTTTTCAGCCTTGATCTTCTTTGGTTCTTTCTTGTATCAAGACAAGCAAGAACATGTAAATCGCTCTTTGCCATGCATTTCAGTTGCGATGCAACGTTTCAATATTGCTCTTTGTAGTATCATAGCGTGCATCGCTATACTTGAGGGATTAGCCATGGTGTTACAAATATTACGCCCCTACAGGGCTGGAAACGGTGTTCGTTGTTCGTGAAACTATTGTCAAGCTGAGCTCGCCGAAGCATCTCTTTGTGCCTTCATTCTCTTATTTACTTTTTGCTCTTTGGAATGTTCTTCTGTTGCGATGCAACAATTCAGCGTTGCTCTTTGGAAAAAGCATTGCGTGCATCGCCTAAAATTTTGATTACCACAATACCCTGGGTTAAAACCCTGGTCT
This sequence comes from Bacteroidales bacterium, assembly GCA_018056955.1. GTDB lineage: Bacteria > Bacteroidota > Bacteroidia > Bacteroidales > Tenuifilaceae > Tenuifilum > Tenuifilum osseticum. The sequence goes on from JAGPEQ010000033.1 coordinate 10,295, forward strand.
AATGTGATTTATCCTTTTAGGGCGGAATAATATGCGTGTCGAAAGACGTGTATTAACAAGTGAGTTCTTAAATTTTAAATCTTAAATCTACCTTTTTAATAGATTGTGATGGAAATTGATTTTCGAAGTTTACTGATTTCAAACGCAAAATGCTTATACTTTGCCTACTTTTTTTATCAACCTATATGAATTTTAAGAAAAATCATGTAGGTTTGTATGATAGTGAAGCAAGTATTTACACTTGTGCCCTAACATTAATATGTTGGCTATGCAAAAATATCTACTCGCACTAATTGCTGTTTTGGCGTTTAGTTTTGTACATGGGCAGCAAGCCGGGGGTAAAAAGCGGCAACCTAAAGGGCCATACCCCAACGACTGGGTTTTGGTGGAAAAGGGTGGCTCATTTGGATTTATTTCCAGCACCGGCAAGGAGATTATTAAGCCACAATACACACGTATTCATCCTTTCGATGAATTTCAGCGGGGGTGGGCAATGGTTGAAAAGGATGGATTTTTCGGATTTATCTCGGCCGAGGGCAAAGAGATTATCAAACCCCAATACACAAAAATATACCCCTTTGGTGACTTTAACCGCGGATGGGCAATGGTAGAGGTGAACGGTAAGTTTGGATTCATATCGGTTGAAGGTCGTGAAATTATCAAGCCAATTTATAGTAAAATTTACCCTATCGGCGAGTTCTACAAAAACCTAGCCATGGTTGAGAAAGATGGATTAATTGGCTTTATATCGCTCGATGGAAGGGAAGTTCTAAAACCCCAGTACCAGAAGGTGCATCCGTTTGGCGAATACCAAAAGGATTGGGCATTGGTTGAAAAGGATGGTTTTCTTGGCTTTATCAATGGCGAAGGGAGAGAAATAGTTAAACCACAATACTCAAAAATCAGTCAGTTTAACGAGTACCAAAAGGGTTGGGCGTTAGTACAGCGCGACAACTACATGGGATTTATTAACTCCGAGGGCAAGGAAGTCATTAAACCACAGTACACTCAGATCATGCCTTTTGACCAGGTGCAAAGGGGTTGGGCTCTTGTGGAACGCGATGGCCTTTGGGGTTTTATTTCGAGCGAAGGCCGGGAAGTGGTAAAACCAAAGTACGAAAAGATTAGTTTTAACGATTCCACTGCCTTCCAAAAGACAAGGCCATAATGGAATGCTTTGATTCTTGCTGGGTTTACTCAAAGAACTTGTTCAAACAAACCATAATCTAGTAAAACATGGGGAGATTCCGAATTGAAGCCAAGTGGGCATTAATATTTTCGCTAATGACCTTGGCTTGGATGTTGCTTGAAAAGGTATCGGGGTTACACGGGAAATATATTGATTACCAGTATTACCTCACAAATCTTTTTGCTATTCCGGCTATAGCTGTAATGGTTCTGGCATTAAAGGATAAAAAACAAAATTTCTTTCATGGCAACATGAGCTACCTGAATGGCTTAATTACTGGTATTGTGCTCTCCCTATTCATTGCGATTTTAAGCCCCTTAACCCAGTGGATAATATCGTATGTGATTTCACCCGAGTATTTCCCAAATGTTATAAAACGTTCTGTGGAATTGGGTTATTACAAGTCTGTTGCCGAAGCTGAAGCCTTTTTCAACTACAAAAATTTTGCTATTCAGAGTGCTATTGGTGCATTGGTAATGGGAATTTTAACCACTGCTATTGCTATGATTTTTATTAGGACAAAGGGTTCGAAAAAGTAACTTTATCCCATTCCTGATGTCAACCTACTATTAATAGTTTACCACATTTAATCAATTCAAAATTTAATATAAGTTTTACCGCCATAAATTTCATAAATAGAATTTTTTATATATTTGTTGCCATCGAATGCCATTCTTTTTAGATAAAGAAGGGTTTGAATTATAGAGAAGAGCGGAGAGAACAGGCTCAATGAAGCTCTAGCAACCTGCCCCCCAAAAGGCAAGGTGCTAAAACCTGACCCGAGAGGGTAATTATAACTCTAAACTCTGATGTTATGCAAAGTAAACATCTCAACAGTATTGAATTATGCGCAATCAGTTCTTTTGCGCTAAACAATTTACTTTTTAGGCTTTCCCACTCTCTTTCAATGCGAATGCGCCCCTGCGCGCAATAGCTAATTCATAAAACCTATTGGTTTTAGCCTGCATGCCGTTTGCGGCGGGCTAAACAATTGCCTGTATATAGGCAAAAATCTCACACTTTACCATTTCCAATAAAAATATTGAGACAATGAACAATACATATCATTTTGACACCCTGCAGGTTCATGCAGGGCAAGGGGTGGATACAAACACGCTTTCGCGGGCTGTACCTATATATCAAACCACATCGTACCTTTTCCGGGATTCAGAGCACGGGGCAAACCTTTTTGCCTTAAAGGAGTTTGGGCATATTTACACACGGTTAAGCAATCCTACAACCGATGTACTTGAGCAACGGCTTGCTGCGCTAGAGGGAGGCAAATCGGCTGTGGTGGTATCGTCGGGGCATGCTGCGCAGTTTATAGCGCTTACCAACATTATGGAGTCAGGCGATAATTTCGTAAGCTCTCCCTACCTGTATGGCGGAAGCCATAACCAGTTTAAGGTCACCCTTAAACGCCTGGGCATTGAGGCAAGGCTTGCAAAAAGCCTTAAACCGGAAGATTTTGAATGCTTGATTGATAGTAAAACCAAAGCCATTTACGTTGAAACCATTGGAAACCCAAGCTTTAACATCCCCGATTTTAAGGCACTTACAACCCTGGCAAACCAACACCAAATCCCACTAATTGTTGATAACACCTTTGCAGGTGCTGGTTACCTTTGCAGACCCATTGAATGGGGGGCTAACATTGTTGTGGAATCAATAACCAAATGGGCAGGAGGACACGGAACCAGCATGGGTGGTGTCATAGTTGATGCCGGCAACTTTAACTGGGGAAACGGAAAATTTCCACAGTTTTCGGAGCCATCGGAGGGTTACCATGGGTTAGTATTCTGGACTGCATTTGGCGAGGATAGCCCTCATGGGAACATTGCATTTGCCATTAGGGCAAGGGTTGAAGGGTTACGCGATTTTGGCCCAGCCATCAGCCCTTTCAATGCTTTTCAAATATTACAAGGAATTGAAACTTTATCGCTGCGCATGGAAAGGCATTGCAGCAATGCCCTTGCGCTTGCCAAGTGGCTCAAAACAAACAGGCATGTTGAAAGGGTTTGCTACCCCGGACTACCCGATGACCCAAACCACATTCAAGCAAAAAAATACCTTAAAAATGGCTTTGGGGGAGTATTGACATTTACACTCAAGGGTAACCTGGAGCAAACCCAAACGTTTGTCGATAGCCTTAAGCTTGTTAGCCATCTTGCTAATGTTGGCGATGCCAAAACGTTGATTATCCAACCCGCTGCTACAACTCACCAACAGCTTAGTGAAGAGGAACGCCTTGCAGCGGGCGTGTTGCCAAACCTACTTAGGGTTTCGGTTGGCATTGAGCACATCAACGATATTATTGCCGACTTTGAACAGGCCTTTCAAAAAACCTTTAGCTAACTCAAAGCAATTTAATACATTGTGGCAGAAATCTTTTAAAAAAAACCGACATGAAAGTAACGGAAGGCAACCTGGAACTTAAAACACTCCAACTTGAATGTGGCGAAGTGCTATACGATGTAAACATTCGTTACCATATACTAGGCGATATTCAAAAAAATCCCGAGAGAGTTATTTGGATTTGCCATGCCTTTACGGCCAACAGCAATCCGGCCGACTGGTGGCCCGAGATGGTTGGACAAGGTAGGTTGTTCGACCCTGAAAAATACACTGTGGTGTGCGCCAACATCATTGGCTCATGCTATGGTTCAACCGGGCCTATGAGCGTTAACCCTAAAACAGGCAAACCTTACCTCAGGAGCTTTCCGTTAGTAACCTTCCGCGATGTGGTTACTGCGCACCAAATCCTTAAAGAGTACCTTGGTATTGACAAGATATGGGTATTAACCGGCGGTTCAATTGGCGGATTCCAGGCCATGGAATGGGAATGTATGTATCCCGGCACAACCGAGAATCTTATACTGATTGCCACTGCTGCCCAGGCTTCGCCTTGGGTTAAAGCATTCAGCCAAACGCAACGGCTTGCCATACTTGCCGATGGAACCTTTGACGGTGCTAATCCAAACGGAGGTAAAGCAGGGCTTAAAGCAGCGCGTAGCATTGCGCTGCTTAGCTACCGCGGACGCAGCAGCTACAACCTAACCCAACAAGATAGTGACCCAAATCAGCTATCGGACTTTAAAGCCTGCACATACCAGGACTACCAGGGCGATAAACTGGTTAAGCGGTTTGACGCCTACTCCTATTTCGCCCTGAGCCTAATGCTCGATAGCCATAACATGGGCAGAGGTAGGGTAAGCAATGAAGCGGCGTTAAACTCAATAAAAGCACGAACACTGGTTGTGGGTATCGATAGCGATATACTTTTCCCAGTTGAGGAGCAACATTTCATTGCAGACCACATCCCAAGCGCGGTTTACCGCGAAATTCACTCCCAGTTCTGCCACGATGGATTTCTGATTGAGTACCAACAGCTAACATCAATTATCAGCGAATTCATCAACCTTTAAAAAATCAACAGAAATGGAAACTTTAACAATCACAAATACACGTAAAAACTCAAAGTCAAACGGAGTAAACCAACAGGTTATTGGTCTTTTCGGACTTGGCAATGTGGGCAATGCGCTTTACCACGTAATTGCTGAAATTCCAAAGAGCAAAGCATACATAAAGCGCATCTGTGTTAAGCAACGCCATAAAAACAGGGAGGTTCCACACGAATTAATTACCTACAATGCTGCGGATATAATTAACGATGAGGAAATTAACCTGATTGTTGAACTTATCGATAACGCCGATGAAGCATACCACATAGTAAAATCGGCGTTACTTAGAGGCAAGAGTGTGGTTTCAGGGAACAAAACCATGCTGGCACACCATCTTCCGGAACTAATTGCCATACAGCATGAAACGGGAGCGGCTTTGCTTTACGATGCTTCAGCATGTGGGAGTATACCTGTAATTCGGAACCTTGAAGAATACTACGACAACGACCTTTTAAAATCGATTCGTGGCATCCTTAATGGCTCAACAAACTATATCCTTTCCAACGTATTCAGCCAAGGGGTAGATTATCATTGGGCGCTAAAACAAGCACAGGAACTGGGTTTTGCCGAAAGCAACCCCGATTTTGATGTGCTAGGATTCGATGCACTCTATAAGCTGATAATACTTGCCGTGCATGGATTTGGTACATACGTTCACCCTAGCGATGCCTTTTGCTATGGCATAAACAATCTTAAGGCTTACGACATACAGTTTGCCCGCGAAAAGGGGAAAAAGTTCAAGCTGGTTGCTCAGCTACAAAAGCTAAATGCCGACTACTTTACACTTTTTGTTATCCCAACACTGGTAGAACCCTCGGATTATATCTATAATGTTGAGAATGAGTTTAACGGGGTGGTTGTTGAGGGACAATACTACGACCGGCAATTCATGTTTGGTAAGGGTGCGGGCGGATACCCAACCGGTTCGGCTGTGCTGAGCGACATTACAGCTCGCTTCCATAACTACCGTTACGAGTATAAAAAGCAAAAATACTTTACGCCACCAGCCTATTCAACAGACGTTGAGCTGGAGCTCTATATCCGATACCACAACCTAACTGATGTCAGTATTTTTGGGGAACGCAAGGTTACAGAACAACATTTCGCCACCGATTACCGATGGGAAATAGCATGGGTAAAACTCAATGAACTTATCAGAGTAAAGGAGTTGCTTCCAAAGTTAAACCTGTTTCTTGCTTTTACCGGTAACTTTAGGTTTAACCCTATTGACAAGGCACTATCAAGCAAGGTAACTTGTGCTGATGATTACCAACCAATTGTTGATGCATTCTGAACATTGATTTTATGGAAAAAACAACAGTTTTTAGGGAGTTACTGAAAAGCAGGGTACTGGTGCTGGATGGTGCCATGGGCACCATGATTCAAAGGTACAGACTAAAGGAGGAGGATTTTAGAGGCGATATTCTCAAGAATCACCCGGTAAACCTTAAGGGCGACAACGACCTGCTTAACCTTACCCGCCCCGATGTGATAGGGCAGATACACCGTGCCTACCTTGAGGCTGGAGCCGACATAATTGAAACCAACACCTTTAACTCCACACGCATTTCGCAATCGGACTACGGTTTGGAGCAGATGGTTTACGAGCTAAACCTAGCCGGAGCCAGGCTTGCCCGTTCCATTGCCGATGAGTTCAGTAATGCCAATCCGCAAAAACCGCGATTTGTAGCCGGTTCCATAGGGCCAACCAACCGTACTGCCAGCATGTCGCCCGATGTGGAGCGTCCTGGCTACCGTGCAGTAACCTTTGACCAGCTTGTAAACTCATACACAGAGCAAGCTGAAACGCTTATTGATGGTGGGGTTGATATCCTGCTAATTGAAACCATATTCGATACCCTTAACGCCAAAGCTGCGCTGTTTGCCATTTCAGAGATACTTGAACGCAGAGGTATCGATATTCCTGTTATGGTGTCGGCAACCATAGCCGATAACGGGGGACGATTGCTTACCGGGCAAACCCTTGAGGCATTTGTCTGCTCTGTATCGCACTTCCCGCTACTAAGCATTGGCTTGAACTGCGCCTTTGGCGCAGAACAGATGTATCCGTTTGTCGAGGAACTTTCGGCTATTACACCATTTTTTGTAAGCGCACACCCCAATGCCGGGCTACCAAATCAGTTTGGGGAATACGACCAATCGGCGCAGGAAATGGCTGAAATTGTTGAGCAAATGCTAGCCAATGGGCTGGTAAACATTGTAGGAGGATGTTGCGGAACCACACCCAAGCACATTGAGCTTGTTGCCAACCTGGCCCAACGCTATAAACCCAGGATTATACCAGAAATTCCACGCCATACTCGACTAAGCGGTTTGGAATTGCTTGAGATAAGACCCGAAAGCAATTTCATCAACATTGGCGAGCGAACCAATGTGGCAGGGTCAAAAAAGTTTGCCCGCTTGATAGCCGAAGGTAAGTATGCCGAGGCCCTTTCGGTTGCCCGTGAACAGGTTGAGGGTGGCGCCCAGGCTATTGACATTTGCATGGACGACGCCCTAATTGATGCTCCAAGAGCGATGACTGAATTCCTAAACCTGATAGCATCGGAACCCGACGTTGCCCGTATTCCTGTAATGATTGATTCATCGCGTTTCGATGTAATTGAGGCAGGGCTGAAATGCACTCAGGGGAAAAGCTTAGTAAACTCAATAAGTTTGAAAGAGGGTGAAACGGAGTTTGCCCGTAGGGCAAAAGTTATTAAACGGTATGGCGCCGCAGTGGTTGTGATGCTTTTCGACGAAAGCGGGCAGGCTGTTACTACCGAGCACCGCTGCCGCGTTGCCGAACGTAGCTACCGAATTTTAACCGAAAAGGTTGGCTTTTCGCCTGAGGATATCATTATCGACCCAAATATCCTTGCCATTGGAACAGGCATGGTTGAACATTCAACACAAGCCGTTAGCTTTATTGAAACCATTAAATGGATAAAACAGAACCTACCCTACGCCAAAGTTAGCGGTGGCGTTAGTAACCTTTCATTCTCGTTCAGGGGCAACAACCTGGTAAGGGAGGCCATTCACTCGGTATTCCTTTACCACGCCATTCAGGCAGGTATGGATATGGGTATTGTAAACCCATCGCTGCTGATGGTTTACACCGATATTGAACCAAATTTACTTAAACTCACTGAGGACTTAGTGCTAAATCGCCGGCGCGACGCAACCGAAAGGCTTTTGGCCTATGCCAGTAAGCTTGAAGAAACTGACCTGCAGCATCACAAAACCGACGACTGGCGTTTACTACCCGTTGAGCAAAGGCTTAAGCACTCACTTATCAAGGGAACCGATGAGTTTATTCGGGTTGATGTGGAGGAAGCCTACAACAAGCTAAAATCGCCTATCAGTGTAATTGAGGGGCCATTGATGGATGGAATGCGCGAGGTGGGCAATCTTTTTGGTACAGGCCGAATGTTTCTGCCCCAGGTTGTTAAAAGTGCGCGCGTAATGAAACAGGCTGTAAAGGTTTTGGAACCCTACCTCGAAGCACAAGCAATGGATTCACATAGGACAGAACAAAAGAAAATAGTACTGGCAACTGTAAAAGGCGATGTTCACGATATTGGTAAGAATATTGTTGGTGTGGTTCTCGCCTGCAACGGTTACAGCATCATCGATTTGGGGGTAATGGTACCAGCCGAGAGAATTGTGGATGAAGTAAAAGCAAGTAAAGCCGATATTGTTGGCCTTAGCGGCCTTATCACTCCCTCGCTCGACGAGATGGTACATGTGGTAAAGGAACTAAAACGAAACGGCATTAACATTCCGGTTCTCATTGGTGGTGCTACCACATCGGAACTGCATACTGCCCTGAAAATTGCACCTGAATACTCGGGAGCAGTTGTCCATGTTAGGGATGCCTCACAGGCAAGCGGTATTGTTGCCAGCTTGCTGAGCACTGACAAGTCCGCAAGTACCATAAATGCCTACCAAAAGCGTTACCAGCAACAACGCGAAAGCTATTCAGGGAGTAAAACTGTTTTAGTTCCAATTGAGCAAGCCCGCAAAAATAGCCTTAAGCTGAACTGGGATAGCTACAAACCAGTTAGGCCAAAGCAAATAGGCATCAATACCTTAAGCAATATCGATTTAAATGAGCTAATACACTATATCGATTGGACATTCTTTTTCAGGGCATGGGGTTTAAAAGGCCGTTACCCCGATATACTTACCGATCCTGTTCATGGCAGCGAAGCACAAAAACTTAAAGCGGAAGCCCTGGCAATGCTCAAGCAAATCAGTGAACAGAAGCTTTTAACCCCCGAAGGGGTTTACGGAATATTCCCAGCCGCTTCCAGTGGCGACGATGTTATTGTGTACACCGACGAAACCCGAACATCGCCCCTAACCCATTTGCCGTTCCTGCGAAACCAGGAGCAAAAGCCAGAGGGTGAGCCAAATATGTGCCTTTCTGACTTTATTGCGCCCGCAAATTCAGGCATTAACGATTGGATAGGATGTTTTGCGGTTACTACTGGCTCCACCACATCAACACTTATTGAGGAGTACAGGAAAAATGGAAACGACTTTGCCGCCATAATGATTCAAATTTTGGCCGACAGGCTTGCCGAAGCTTTTGCTGAATGGCTACACCTAAAAATCCGAAAGGACTTCTGGGGCTACTCACCCAACGAGTCGCTAACCGTGGAACAGCTGCTGCAGGAAAAATATGTAGGCATAAGGCCTGCTCCGGGTTACCCGGCTTGCCCCGATCATCGTGGTAAGCAATGGATTTTTCAGCTTCTCGATATTCCACGGAATGCTTCCATAAGCCTTACTGAGAATATGGCCATGAACCCATTGGCCTCCGTGGCAGGCTTCTACTTTGCCAGTAGTGCAAGCAAGTATTTCAGCGTTGGTAAAATTGACAACGACCAGCTGGCGGACTATGCCAAACGAATTGGTGTTAGTACAACCGAAGCAGCTCGGTTGTTTCCAACCTTTTTAGCAAACCAATAAAATTTACTGAGATGAAGGTAATCGATATACTTAATAATTCAAAGTCGACACTTTTTTCCTTTGAACTTTTACCACCGCTCAAGGGGCATAACATTGAAACCATTTTTGCCACAATCGACAAACTTTTGCCCTACAACCCGACATATATCAATATAACCTACCACCGCGAGGAGGTGGTTTACATGTCCAACGAAAACGGGATACAGGTTCCTGTAAAGGTTAGGCGGCGCCCCGGCACCATTGGACTTGCCGCTGCAATACAGCAGAGGTACGCAATTGACGTTGTGCCCCATATTATCTGCGGCGGATTTGACGCCCACGAGACAGAGGATGCCCTTATTGACCTCGATTTTTTGGGAATACAAAACATACTCGCAGTGCGTGGCGATGCCGATAAGATTACGGGCAGGTTTGAACCCAGGGCAGGAGGACATAGGTATGCCATTGACCTGGTGAAACAGGTTACTGACCTGAACCGTGGCGTTTACCTTGAAAAGCTGATGGAAAAACCCAAACCAACTAACTTTTGCATAGGGGTGGCTGGGTACCCTGAAAAACACCCTGAATCGCCAAACTGCGAGTCGGATATTCACTACCTAAAGAAAAAGGTTGAAGCCGGAGCAAGCTACATTGTTACCCAAATGTTTTTCGACAACAAGCTTTACTTCAACTTTGTTGATAAATGCCGTAAGGCCGGAATAGCTGTCCCCATCGTTCCCGGGTTGAAGCCCATCAGCATAAAGGAGCATCTTAGCATTCTTCCCAGGGTGTTCGATGTTCATATACCTCAAGCGCTGGTTCTTGAACTGGAAAAATGTAAGACAAACAACCAGGTAGCGCAGCTTGGAGTGGAATGGGCAATTGAACAATCAAGGGAACTAAAGAGTTCGGGAGTAAAAGCCATCCATTTCTACACCATGGGTAAGGACGATAATATTGCACAAATTGCAAAAGCCGTATTTTAGTCATTGTTAGCATTGCTTACACTTATTATCCTGAGCAGAGCGCAGGAAAATATTCATTACTTGCTTAATGGTATTTTCAGCCCTCTACACCCAAATCGTCTAGCTAGGAATGCTTGTCATGTTGAGCTAATCGAAACATCTCAAATAAAGCGGTACAGAGAGATCCTTCGCTCCCCGCCAAGGCGTTGTAGGTTGCTCAGGATGACAAAGGAGTGATTTTTACCAACTAAACTAACAGTGAATCAGCACCCCTTAAAAAGTTTTTGGATTACCGCCGTAAAAGTCGTATCTTACGAAAAAATCTACTATACCTATGGCTCAAAAAAAAGTGGGCGAAAAGAGGTTTGAAGGTAGCTTTGAATACGATGGCGAACTTAAGTATAGGCTGATATTTGAAAAATCGCCTATTGGTTTATTTCAGTATAACACCGATGCTGTTATCACCGAATGCAACGACCGTTTTGTTGAGATACTAAAATCAAAGCGCGAGCTGCTGGTTGGTTTGAACATGCATAAAATTAACGACAAGTCAGTATTACCGGCCATACTCGATGCACTTGATGGAAAAAACGGATACTACGAGGGGCCATACACAACCACAACCAGCAACGCTCAGATTTACGTTTTACTGAAAGCAGTGCCATTAACCAACCCTAAAACCGGACAGGTTGTGGGAGCAATGGGAATTGTAGAGGATATTTCCGATCTTTACCGAACACAGGAGGAGCTAACCATCAAGGAGGAACGTTTCAGAATCCTATCATCGCTCACTTCCGATTCGGCTTCAATACTCACCATTCAACCCGACGGCTCATTTAAACGTGAGTGGCTTAGCTCCGCACTAATGGTTCAGCTAGGCTATAAGCCCGAGGATGTTGATTCATTTGAAAAATGGGCAACCATTGTCCACCCCGACGACATTGATGTTTTCAAGAGAGCCATTGGGACTATCACCCAGAAAGGCGAGAAAGTTACTTTAGAGTTTAGAATAAAGGCCAAAAATGGCAAAGTACACTGGATTGAGAATACTGTTTACCCTGAATTCGATAGCAGCGGAAAACCTTTCCGACTGATTAGCGCAGTAAAGGACATTACCGCTAAAAAAGAACAGGAGCAGGAACTTCAGCAACAGCGCAACCTATTAAAATCAATAGTAGACAATGCCCCGCTTGGCATTTGGGTTGTTAACCCCGACGGCTCATACCCAATAATAAATCCATGGTTTAGCCAAAACATAGGCTATGGCACATCGCAATTCTCCATGACCGAGGAGGAGGTTGCCCAATGCCGCCGTAGCGATATGCAGGCACTAAACTCCGATGGGCCAATTGAAACCACCGAGGAGGTTACTTTTACCGATGGCAAAAAGCACATTCTTCAAATATTCAAGCAAAAGCTAACCTCAACAACAGGTGAAACCATTGGTGTTTTGGGTATTGCAAACGACATTAGCGAACGTACCCAATACGAGAAGGCACTTGTTGAGGCATTGGAAAAGGCTGAGGAGAGCGACAGGCTAAAAACAGCATTTCTGGCTAACATGAGCCACGAAATTCGCACACCGCTAAACGGTGTTATTGGCTTTGCCAAGTTTCTCCGCAACTTCCCTGATACCACGCTCCAAGAGCGCGAGAAATTCCTGGGAATAATTAGCACCAGCGCCGATCATCTCCTTACCCTAATCAACGATATTATTGATATCTCAAAGATTGACGTTGGTCAGCTAACCATTAACCCCGAAGCGGTTAACATTAACGAGCTGCTTAACGAGATATACACTTTCTTCTACAACGCAAACCCCGACTTACCCAAGCGTGAAATAGCTTTTAACTACACCACCTCACTGCCCGACTCCAAGGCCATGGTTAATGCCGACCGCATGCGATTACGTCAGGTGCTTACAAACCTTATAAACAACGCCCTTAAGTTCACCGATAAGGGGAAAGTGGAATTTGGCTACAACATAAATAGCGAAACCAATGAGTTTGAGTTCTTTGTAAGCGATACCGGTATAGGTATTGCCAAGGACAAGCAGGAAATTATTTTCCAGCGTTTCCGTCAGGCCTATACCGATATAACCAAGCAGTACGGTGGCACGGGCTTAGGACTGGCTATCTGCAAATCATTGGTTGAGCTTATGGGCGGCAGAATATGGGTTGAATCGGAAACGGGTAAGGGCTCCACTTTCCGTTTCACATTACCTATTAATGCTCCTACAACCCAAAATAGGGGAAAGGTTTACGGGTACGAACTCCAGGAACTGAAAAATCTACTCAAAGGTAAATCCATTCTTATTGCCGAGGACGACCCCAACTGCATGTACTACCTAAAAACAGTTCTCAAGGACTTTGACATTAACATACTTGAGGCTGATAATGGTCTACTAGCAACTGAGATCCAGTATCAGCATCCCGAGATAGCCGCCATACTTATGGATATCAAAATGCCGGTGATGAATGGCTACGATGCCATTAAAAGGATACGCTCCACCAACGCCCAGGTGCCAATAATTGTGCAAACTGCACACACCTTCAGCAATGAGAGGGCTATAAGCATAGCCTTAGGCTGCAACCAGTTTATAACCAAACCCATTGACTCAAACTCGCTTTACCAAAGCCTCTACTCGGTATTGAAGGAAAGCCGTAGGTAATAAATTCGTAAATTACTTTTCAATGTCGTTTAGTTAACAAACATAAACATGCTTGTCATCCTGAGCGGCCTGTCCCGCCCTAGCGGGGAGCGAAGGATCTCTAATCGGCCCCATGAGATGTTTCGCTTAGCTCAACATGACAATAGATCCATGAACAACTAATAACGCATCCCGCCCCGTAGGGGCGTAATATTTGTAACACCATGAATATTCCCTCATGTAATACGATGCACGCTATAGTATTCCAAAGAGTAAGGAAGAAACGTTGCATCGCAAATTAAAAGTATTGCAAAAATCGGTTTACATGTTCTTTCTTGTCTTGATACAAGAAAGAACCAAAGAAAATCAAGGCTGAAAAGCCCGACCCGATGGGTACCCCGTGGGTGGAACTGCCACGCGATACAATTCGCCACGCCTGCAGCGTGGCTCATATGGTATCGCTTACTAAGCCCACCGCCATGTTCCACCCCCGACCCATTGTCGGGTCTGGCTTTTATGCCTCTGCTTGCTTCTTCCGCTCCATTCCCCCCTTAAGGAAAATGGTTGGGTGAGGTTGTTTTCCACATTCAACCTAGATGACCCCTCTAAATCTCCCCTGAGAGGGGAGACTTTAGCCCTGCAATAAGGTCTCCTAAATGCTTCTCCCCTCTCCTATCAGGAGAGGGGAGGGGGTGAGGTCAATTTCACGAACAACGAACAACGAGCAACTTACACGAATAACCTCATTTGTCATCCTGAGTGTAGCGAAGGATCTCTAATCGACCCATTGAGATGTTTCGCT
>JAGPEQ010000101.1 GCA_018056955.1 Bacteroidales bacterium
AGGACATTTGCCTGAGCGCCTTCCTCAACCACAATAAGGTTGCGATACTGCACCAGCTGATTCACATCGGACATGAGCAGGTTGATAATCTGAATGGGCTTGCTCTCCACCACATTCCGGGGGATGTAAATAAAAACACCATCCTGAGCAAATGCTGTATTCAGAGCTATCAAACCATCGGTTTTATTCTCAGCCAATGAGTTATACCTGCCGTTTACCAAGTTGGGAAACTTAATAGCAGCTTCGGCCAGACTCCCTAAAATAACACCATTGGGCAGAGTGGTTAACTTTTCGCCCTTTGGCAGGTAAAATCCGTTAAGCACCAATGCCAGGTGGGTATCGAGTTCAGGAATATCACAGCGGAAAATATCATCAACGTTAAAAGCTATGCGTTTAGGGGCAAAGTGCTTTTGATACTCATGGGCGAATAGCGGTTCAATGCGGGAATACTTATACTTCTCATTTTTCTGCGATGGAATTCCTAGTTCCCTAAAGTGCTGCATGGCCTGTTCCCTATGCCTATTCAGGATATCGGCGCTACCCTCGGTAATTAACTTGAGGTTATTCTGGTAAAGGCTAACCAGTTCCTCGCGTATGGGTGTTGCTATTGTTTTATCGGACATATCGTTTACATTTTATCACCAGGGTGACTAGGCATTATCACCATTCTTAATCCAATCGTAACCCTTTTCTTCCAGCTCAAGGGCAAGTTCCTTGCCGGCGCTTTTCACAATGCGACCATTATAAAGGATATGCACATAATCGGGAACTATGTAGTCGAGCAAGCGCTGGTAGTGAGTAATGACAATAACTGCATTATCGGGTCGTTTGAGCTTGTTCACACCATTTGCCACCACGCGTAGTGCATCGATATCGAGGCCTGAGTCGGTTTCGTCGAGTATGGCGAGCTTGGGTTCCAGCATGGCCATCTGAAAAATTTCATTTTTCTTCTTTTCGCCACCGGAAAAGCCCTCGTTCACCGAGCGGTTGGTAAGAGCCGAATCAATTTCGACCAGTTCCTTACGCTCACGCATCATCTTCAGGAAATCGGAAGCCGATAGGGGCTCTAATCCCCTGTACTTGCGGTGCTCGTTAACGGCAGCTTTCATGAAGTTAACCATGCTCACACCGGGAATCTCAACCGGATACTGGAAGCTTAGGAAGATTCCTTCGCGTGCACGCACCTCGGGCGACATCTCCAACAAATCCTTACCATTGAAGGTAACGGAGCCGTGAGTAACCTCAACCAGCTCACGACCGGTTAAAACCGATGCCAATGTGCTTTTTCCCGAGCCATTGGGCCCCATAATAGCATGAACCTCCCCGGCTTTTACCTCAAGGTTGATGCCCTTGAGAATCTCTTTATCGTTGATTTTGGCGTGTAAATCCTTGATTGTTAGCATATGTTTTACTTTTGATTATTTACTACAATTGTTGTTTAAAATTAAATGAATTTGAGGAAGTTAGAGGAAGTTAAAGGAAGTTAGAAGAAGTTGTTGAAGATTTATCATCGTTTTTGGCAATTGTTGAACTATAAGAGTTTAACAGAAAACTTACTTCATTAATACTTTCATCCAATAGTTCAAATGTGCTTAAATCTATATATCCCAAATCCTTACTCAAAATAGTGTAATATCGGGTTTCTTCTAAACTACCTTGAGCGTAATTTAGAAATTTAAGCTTATCCAATCTACCTTTTCTTTTATATCCTTCAGCAATATTTGCTGGAATTGAAATTACAGATCGTCTAAACTGGGATGTTAATGAATAAATCTCTTCGTGAGGGAACTTTTGGGTAATGGAATAAACCAAAAGCGTAAGTTTATGGGCTTTTTGCCATACTATCAGGTCAGTAAATACGCTCGATTTATAACTTGAATTCATGATCTATTAGCCATTGATTCCTCTAACCCCATCAACTCCCTCTAACTTCCTCTAACTTCCTCTAACTTCCTTTAACTTCCTCTCATATAACCATCCTACCCAACACTTCCCTCCAAACTTATCTGTAGCAGTTTTTGTGCTTCAACGGCAAACTCCATGGGTAGCTTGTTGAGAACTTCCTTGGCGTAGCCATTAATTATCAGCCCAACAGCATCCTCGGTTGACAGTCCGCGCTGGTTGCAGTAGAATATTTGATCCTCACCTATCTTTGAGGTTGTAGCCTCATGTTCCACCACAGCCGTTGGATTATCTACCTCAAGGTACGGAAAAGTATGCGCTCCGCACTTATCGCCAAGCAGTAGCGAGTCGCACTGCGAGAAATTGCGGGCGTTTTCTGCACCTTTGAGTACCTTAACCAGTCCGCGGTAGCTGTTATTGCTATGCCCTGCCGAAATACCCTTTGAGACTATGCGGCTACGGGTATTCTTGCCAATATGAATCATCTTGGTTCCCGTGTCGGCTTGCTGACGGTTGTTAGTAACGGCCACGGAGTAAAATTCGCCGTATGAGTTATCGCCAAGCAGAATACAGCTGGGGTACTTCCAGGTTATGGCCGAGCCGGTTTCAACCTGTGTCCACGATATTTTACTGTTTCTGCCCTTGCATATGCCGCGTTTGGTAACAAAGTTGTAAATACCGCCCTTACCATCCTTATCGCCGGGGTACCAGTTCTGTACGGTTGAGTATTTAACCTCGGCATTTTCCAGTGCAACAATTTCAACAACCGCAGCGTGTAGCTGGTTCTCATCGCGCATGGGTGCTGTACATCCCTCAAGGTACGATACGTAGCTATCATCGTCGGCAACAATGAGCGTACGCTCAAACTGGCCTGTATTAGCTGCGTTTATACGAAAATAGGTGCTAAGCTCCATGGGGCAGCGCACACCCTTTGGAATGTAACAAAACGACCCATCGCTGAATACAGCCGAGTTGAGAGCCGCAAAGTAGTTATCGGTCACCGGAACTACCGACGCCAAGTACTTGCGTACTAAATCGGGATGCTCACGAATGGCCTCACTCATTGAGCAGAAAATGATTCCCTGCTCAGCCAGGGTCTCACGGAAAGTAGTTTTAACCGAGGTGCTATCCATTACTGCATCAACAGCAACTCCGGCAAGCACCTTTTGCTCGTCGAGTGGGATCCCAAGCTTATCAAATGTTGCCTTAATTTCAGGATCAACATCATCCAGGCTGTTTAGCTTTGCATTTTGCTTAGGCGCAGCGTAGTAAATAATATCCTGGTAGTTAATTTCAGGTATCTCAAGGTGTGCCCATTTGGGCATTTCCATGGTTTGCCAATGCCTAAATGCCTTAAGCCTGAATTCAAGCATCCAATCGGGTTCCCCTTTCTTTTCCGAAATCATCCGGATTATACCCTCATTAAGTCCTTTAGGTATGGTTTCGGTTTCAACGTTGGTTACAAAACCGTATTTATACTCGGAACCAGTAACCTCTTCAAGTATCTTATCCTGTTCTTCTGCCATATCGGTTTAACACTTTAACAAAATAGCAACAAACTACAAAGGCTAATGTTTAGCGATTCACAGTTAAATTAGATTTAATCTAAATTAGGTGCAAAGATATTTGCTTTAAGTTGAATATGAAAAGGAAATGAACTAAAATAATGGTATGTTTTATATCAACTTGTATATTTCAGAATGTCAGTAAAATAAAAAGCCCCAACTGGGGCTTTAATCAAATAACTGGAATACCATTAAAAGTTAAGGTTCACGGCAACCACTTCCTTAATTTCAGGAACATCGCGAATAATAGCTTGTTCCACACCATTCTTAAGTGTCATAATGCTATATGGGCAACTACCGCAGGCACCATGAAGTTTAACTTTAACAATGTAATCGTCCGTTACCTCAACAAGTGAGATATCGCCACCATCGTTCTGGAGGAATGGTCTGATTACTTCAATTGCCTTTTCTACTTTGGCTACAACTTGTTCTTTGGACATGACTTGTATAATTGATTTGGTTATTTATGTTGAACATTAACTATCTGAGTGGGTGGTAACTCCCTGTTGCGCCACTCAACGCGCTCAATCAGGTTTTTGGCAAGCTCATCGAAGGCCTTACCGGTGATTGAGGCATGAATTGCTACGGGTTCACCGTAATCGCCACCCTCGCGGATGCTTTGAACTATGGGAATTTGACCAAGTAGGGGTATTTTCATTCTATCAGCCAGCTTCTTGCAACCCTCCTTGCCAAAAATGTAGTATTTATTGTTTGGCAGCTCCTCAGGGGTGAACCATGCCATGTTCTCAACTAAACCAAGAACGGGCACATTGATGCTTGGGCTGGCAAACATGCTTATTCCTTTCACCGCATCGGCCAAAGCTACATCCTGCGGGGTGCTAACTATAACCGCACCAGTTACCGGAACTTCCTGAACTAAAGTAAGGTGAATATCGCTGGTTCCCGGAGGCATATCAATGAAAAGGTAATCGAGCTCACCCCAGGCCCCCTGATGGATTAGCTGCTTAAGCGCACTGGTAGCCATTGGCCCGCGCCAAACAAGAGCGCTATTGGGATCAACAAAAAAACCAATGGAAAGTAATTTAACACCGTAATTTTCAACAGGAACAATTAGTTCCATTCCCTCTTCCTTAACAATCTCGGGCTGGGTGTGCTCCATGTTGAACATCTTGGGGATTGATGGGCCATAAATATCGGCATCAATCAAACCAACCCTGGCTCCTGTTTTTGCAACTGCAACAGCAAGGTTTGCCGCAATGGTCGATTTACCCACTCCACCCTTACCAGAGGCAATGGCTATGATATTCTTCACCTTACTGATTGATGCCTTTTGCTTCAAGGGCGATACCTTGGGTGCCACATCGGCAACTACCAAAATATCTACCTCTACATTCTCGCCAAACTTCTGCTGGATGGCTTTAGTAGCAGCTTTTTTCAACGATGATGCGAATGGGTCGTTACTCTTTGTTAGCTTAAGGGTAAACGATACCTTACTGCCTTCAACGTTTAACCCCTGCACCATTCCCATGCTTACAATGTCCTTACTGGTTTCGGGGTGCAAAACAGTAGAAAGCACCTCATTAACCGAATCCAATGATAAAACCATAGTTTTTATTTAGTTTAAATTAACCGCAAAGTTAGCTTTTAAATTGAAACATCGAAAGTTAAACAGCTAAAGTTGTAAAAGGTTGATGAAGGGGAAAAGGAGTTTTAAGATTTAGTCCGTTAAACGTGAACCGTGAACCGTGAACCGTTAAAAGTTAAATGTGTGACTTTAGGGGGGAATGAGTCAGAATAGAAAGAATGTGAAGGAGTTAAAGGAAGTTAGAGGAAGTTTTATTCCGTGAAACGTGAACCGTTAAACGTTAAACGTTAAATGTGTGACCCGTCCTGAAAAATGTCTACACAAACTTATGTGTATGGACAAAAATAATTTTGTGACAAAACGCTACAGCGAGGGCTTCAAGCTGAAAATTTTATCCGAACTTAGCAGCGGGAAGTATTCC
>JAGPEQ010000034.1 GCA_018056955.1 Bacteroidales bacterium
TGAATACCAAGGGACAATCATTGTTGTGTCGCACGATGAAACATTTTTAGAACAAATAAACATAGAACGGACAATTGAACTTTGATAAAAATACAGCCGCTAACAAGGTATTGCCGCAATGGGGGGTAAAGTGCTTCTATGAAACTTTTGTGCTTAAACAAACGGTAGTACATCTATTGAACTTTGGTGCTGAAAATCCCCCACTGCGGCAATACCCGAACCGTTCACTTGCTTCTCAAGACACGTACGAGTTAAGAGTTCCAGTTGTTGCTTGGCAATAAATTGGTTGTAAGCCTTTATTTCCCAAATATTTCGATAAGTACTGGTTTGATGCCAGCAAAAAAGAATTCAACAGCAATAACCATTACAATTAAACCCATAAGCCTCATTAGAACATTATTACCTGTTTCGCCCAACGCTTTTATAATCTTTGAGGAACTATAGAGTATTAAAAAGGTTAAAAGCATCACCAGAAAAATGCTAAAAACTAATACCATCTTCTTATCAATTGTTGTAGCATCTTGCATTAGAATAATAGCATTAGTGATTGCTCCAGGGCCGCATATCATGGGAATGGCCAGCGGTGTAATTGAAATATCGTTTACGTACTTTTTCACCTCGTTTTCGGCTATCTTTACTCGGGTTAATCGTGCCTGGAGCATGTCCATTCCCATCATAAAAAATATTACTCCACCAACAACCCGTAAACTATTTACTGAAATTCCAAAAAACCTGAAGAGTAATTGACCAGTAAATGCAAAAAAGAGTATTGTAAGAAAAGCTACAATTGAAGCTTTTCGGGCAGTTTTTATTCTCTCGGCAGGATTCAGCTCTGCAGTCATTGTCATAAATATGGGCATGGCGCCCAATGGATTAATCAACGTAAAAAATGAGGTAAATCCTAGTAAACCAAATGCAAGTAAATCATTCATATTCCAGTGTTTAAAATGGGTTAGTTGTATGGGGTTTTACCCACCACCTTTTCAGTTCATAACTATTTTTCTTCAAGTAGTTTAACTATGAGTTCCTCGGTTTCGTGGGCAAATTTCTGGTAATGCTCACCGGTACCGGGGCCTGAGAATCCGGTTTCAACCCGGCGTATTTTGCCGTTGCGGTCCAATATCATGCTTGTGGGGTAGGCCATTTGCCCCTCAAGGGCATAGAGTACCGAGTCGCGCTGTTCCCGTCCACGGGGGGCAACGTACAGGAAGGTGTAGCTGGCTCCAATGCTCTGGGCAAAACGTTTAATCTTGGGCTGGGCTGCCTCAAAGGTTTTATCCTCAAAGCAGAGCGAAACCACCTCAAAGCCCTTATCGCGGTACTTTTCGTACATGGTTTTGTAGAAACGGCCTTCGTCAAGGCAGTTTGGACACCAGCTGCCACCGGCAAGAACTGCTAACACTTTGCCTTTGAAGCGTTCATCGTTGGAGGTTACACGACTGCCGTTTAGGTCGGTTCCAGCAAACTCAAAGGTTGTGTAACCCTTGCGCACCCAAACCAGGCTTTGGGCCTCGGGGAGTTGGGCTTTATCGTCGCGTAAGGCGCGCCAGGCCGAAGCCCAGCGTGGGCTACCCGATATGAGACCGTTTACCATGGTGGCAGAATCGGTAATTTTGCCTCTTACTATAATGGATTGAGCGCCATCGCACTTTGAGAAGTAGAACATGTTCCCTGCAACCTTACCCTCAAGGTAGCGGTAATCGCCGGTAGTGCTGAGTATGGTTCCAGTAACCCTTGAACCTTCCTGTTTGAGTTCGGCGACCATAACGGTTGAGTCAGGCGTACCCGGATTCTCAATAAACCACCAACGTCCGGTAATATCGAACTTAGGTTGTTCGGTAAACCATGGGAAACGGTCAGTTTCCCCTTTAATTCCGTAAAACTTATACCTGCGGCCATCCTTTACCCCTTTGGGATAGTAGTAGCCGCCCAGCGAATCGTTTACGGCCATTACCAGCTCGCTGGTAAAGGTTGGGAACTTGGCGTAAAGCGAATCGCCAATGCGTTCAACCTCGGTTATTTCAATAAGTTCATCGGCATTACGAACGGTAAGCTGAACCTTGTCATTATCAACCTTAACCTCAAAGTTAAAGGGAACATCCAGCCTGCCAGGAATTGAGTCCATTTGGATTACTCCAAGCCATGAGCCAGGTGTTAACTCATTTTTGGTTGAGCAGGCAAATGCTGCCCAAGCCAGTGCAATAACGATAAATCGTTTCATCTATTTTGATGTTTTAGCGTTTACGACGTTTCTCCTTTTTCTTGGCCTTTTGTTGTCCCTTTCTGCTTGATGCCACTTTTGGATTTTTAGGACTACTTTTCGTTTGACTCCTACGAGGTTTCAAAGGTTTACTGCTTCTACCCTTCATGCCCACCAGCTTAAAATCGAGCTGTTTTTTGGCAAGGTTAGTGCGCCAAACCTCCACCTCCACCTCATCGCCTAAGGTGAACTTGCGGCCTGTACGTTGACCAACCAGGGCGTACTCCTCCTCATCGAAACGGTAGTAATCGTCGTCTAAATCGCGAATGGAAACCAATCCCTCGCACTGAGAATCGGTTAGCTCAACGAATATTCCAAAATTGGTTACGCCCGATATAACACCTGTAAAGGTTTCGCCCAGCTTATCCTGCATGAACTCCACCTGCTTGTACTTAATTGAAGCCCTTTCAGCCTCAGTTGCTTTGATCTCCATGTTGGTGGAGTGCTTACAAAGCATTTCAATTTGCTCCCTATCCTTTGGCTTACCATTGTTTAGGTAGTGTGCCAACAGGCGATGCACCATCATATCGGGATAGCGGCGTATTGGCGATGTGAAGTGGGTGTAATACCTAAAGGCCAATCCGTAGTGGCCAATGTTATCGGTAGAGTAACGCGCTTTGGCCATGGAGCGTAAGGCCAGGGTTTCAATAAGATTTTGCTCTGGGCGCCCCTTCACCTTTTCCATAAGCTGGTTTAGCGATTTGCTAACCTGCTTATCGGTAGTACCGGAAATGCTGTAACCAAAACGGGTGATAAAGGAACGGAAAGCATTCAGTTTCTCCTCGTTGGGTTTGTCGTGAATGCGGTAAACAAAAGGCAGCTCATTGCGCCCATCCTTTCGCATTCCAATAAATTCAGCCACCCTGCGGTTTGCAAGCAGCATGAACTCCTCAATGAGTTGATTCGATTCCTTATTCTCCTTGAAGTAAACCCCAAGGGGTTTTCCCTTGGTATCAAGATCGAACTTTACCTCAACGCGTTCAAATGCGATGGCCCCCTTTTTGAATCGCTCTGCCCGGAGTTTTTGAGCCAACTTGTGGAGCAGCAGGATTTGTTCACTCATATCGCCCTTGCCGGTTTCAATAACCTGTTGGGCCTCCTCGTAATTGAATCGACGCTTCGACAGGATTACCGTACGGCCAAACCACTGGTTAAGCACCTCGGCATTCTCGTTCAGCTCAAACACAGCCGAAAAGCAAAGCTTTTCCTCGTTAGGACGTAATGAGCAGATATAGTTCGATAGCCTTTCGGGAAGCATGGGCACACACCTATCCACCAGGTAAACCGATGTGCCGCGCTCAATGGCCTCGTTGTCGATTGGGGTATTAGGCTTAACGTAGTGGGTAACATCGGCAATGTGAACCCCCACCTCAAAGTTGCCGTTGGGTAGGGTTTGCACCGATAGGGCATCGTCAAAATCCTTGGCATCAAAGGGATCGATAGTAAAAGTGGGTACGTTTCGGAAATCGCGTCGCTCACGGTAATCGGCTTCGGTTATCTTGTCGCTAATCTTTTCGGCTAATATGTCCAGCTCTTCGGGGAAACGGTATGGTAGCTCATACTCGGCCAGAATGGCGTGCATCTCCACCTCGTGAACTCCAGGATCGCCAAGAACCTCTACAATTTTTCCATTGGGATTCTTTTCCCTTGCCGGCCAATCGGTAATCTGAACAATCACCTTTTGCCCGTTTCGGACATCCTTCAGCTCAACCTTTGGGATGAAGATATCGTAGGGCATAAGCTTGTTATCAGGTACAACAAATGCGTTTTTACCTACAAAGTTGATGGTTCCAACAAAGTTGCGTTTGGCACGCTCAATCACGCGCACCACCTCACCCTCAAGTAAACCCCTACGGCGTTGGCGGTAAATTGATATTTGAACCTTATCGCCATGCAGTGCGTGATTCAGCCTAAAGTCGGGAACAAATATCTCACGGTTGTCATCGGTTATAACATCAGCTGACCCGTCGGGGTTCATCTCCAGTATGCCAACAGCCAGAGCGTTCTGCATAACAGCACGGAACTTGCCACGCTGAAGTTCCTCAGCAAACCCATCGAGCGCAAGCTCATAGAGAATTTCATTGACCATACGACGGGTATAATCGTCACTAACCCCAATTTTATTCGATACCTGCTTGTAGTTATAGATGTTGGTAGGATTGGCCAGCAGTAAATCGGTAACGAGTTTCTTTAACTCCTTTTTGGCTATACGATTTGGTTTGGAACCGGCATCGGTTTTATTCTTCTTTTTTGTCATTGTTTATTGCCTAATTTACTTTCAAAGATAGTGGAAATTTAAACCCAATTTAACCGGTAGAAAAACGTTTAGTCCTAATCGCTTAGTTTTATTTAAATTAACTCAGTTTTTAGCTTTAAGCAAAATGGTAAAGTAAATGAACACCAATTTGAAAAGGCAAAATATGTAACCATGAATGTATAATAATAAAAGCCGAAAATGGCTACTTTAAAAAGGGTGAATACATTTGAATAATGTCAACTTCCAACCTTTTTTCTTTACCTTTGTTCTATCCTAGACTAATTATTCTAATAGATGCAAAAGGTGATTGTAGCTGTTACCGGTGCCAGTGGTGCTGTATATGCGGCGAGGGTTATTGAAAAGCTAATTGAATTATCGGCTAGGGTCGATGAGGTTGCCGTAGTTTTTTCCGAGAACGGGAAAAGGGTTTGGGAATATGAGCTAAATCGCGATATCACTTTCGGATTTCCTGTAAAGCTATACGATAATAACGATATGTTCGCCCCCATGGCATCGGGTTCAGCCGGCTACAATGCTATGGTTGTAGTTCCTTGTACTATGGGAACATTAGGACGAATAGCCTCAGGCACAAGTAACGATTTAATAGTTCGAGCAGCCGATGTGATGCTTAAGGAACGACGAAAGCTAGTACTGGTGCCGCGCGAACTCCCTTACAATCTTATACACCTGCAAAACATGGTTACCGTTACCCAGGCCGGGGCTGTAGTTTTGCCAGCAAGCCCATCGTTTTACAGTAGGCCTTCAAACATGGATGAACTGATTGATACCGTTTCCGACAGAATTGTTGAGATGCTTGGCTTTGCTATCGAACATTACAGGTGGGGTCACTAAAAGAGTTAATTTTGCCATCTTAACCTATAAAACCTAAAGTTGTGAGCCGTTATATTGCAGGTTTGATATCGCAGGGCGAGGGGCTTACACTCGATTTTAAACACTCTATAACCGATTCGCGCAAAATTGCACGGTCGTTGGTAGCTTTTGCTAATACTGCGGGAGGTACATTGCTCATTGGCGTTAAGGATAATGGCAACATAACCGGTGTGAATACCGATGAGGAGTACTACATGGTTGAGGCGGCCTCGCAGCTATACTGTAAACCCGAGGTGCCTTTTGAAGTGGTTAAGTGGGAAATAAACGGCAAAACCGTGTTGGAGGTAAAGGTAAAACCCTCAAGACGCAAGCCCCATAAAGCACCTGATAAAACAGGAGTTTATAAAGCTTATATACGTGTAAACGATGAGAACGTGGTGGCTTCGCCTGTTCAAATTAAGATCTGGAAGGCAGAAAAGTACCGTAAACCCATTAACATACTATTCGGAGAGCCCGAAAATGCATTAATAGATTACCTAAAATCGCATCAAACAATCACCATTGACCATTTCAGCAGGTTGGGCTTTATCTCAGTATCCGAAGCGGAAAAAATACTTATTAACCTAACCGCAATGGGTTTAATTGAATACAGCAACTTGAACAACGAGGATCACTTTTCGCTTCGTATGGCAGAATAGTAAATACATTTTTGTTGTTTGTGTAAGGTAATGGAACACAGATGACGCAGATTGAGCGGATTTGCACTGTGAAACGGTTTAAGTTGATGGTTGTTGGTTGATTGTTGGTAGTTAAACCAAAATAGAACGCAGATTACGCAAATAATGCTGATTTACACTGTGAAACACAGTGTAAACTCTGTGTAACACTGTGATACTTTTTTTAATTTACGGTTGATGGTTAAAGATAGGAAGTGTTTTTATCCTTTAACTTTAACGGTTCACTGCTCACCACATTTACTTTTACTCCAAATTAATCGTTTAAGAGCAAATTTTTTAGTTATTTTGTAAAAATTTTTGGGGATGGGAAATGAACGGAAGCCGGAATGGCTAAAGATAAAGTTACCCGGTGGCGAAGGGTATGCCCAGGTGAATTCCATTGTTAAGAAACATGGGTTGCATACAATTTGTAGCAGTGGAATGTGCCCGAATATTGGCGAGTGCTGGGGGAATGGGGTTGCAACTCTAATGATTCTAGGCGATATATGCACCCGTTCGTGTAAATTTTGTGCTACTGCAACCGGAAAACCGCTTCCTCCCGATCCCAATGAACCCACTAAGGTTGCCCGTACGGTAAGCCTAATGGGTCTTAGTTACTGTGTAATTACATCGGTTGACCGCGACGATTTGCCCGACCATGGAGCTGGGCATTGGCGTAGTACTGTTATGGAGATTCGAAGGGTTAATCCCAACACCACCATAGAGGTTTTAATACCCGATTTTGACGGGAGGCCTGAACTTATTGACCTTTTCCTGGAATCGGAACCTGATGTGGTAGGTCATAACCTTGAAACCGTGGAGCGCCTTACCCCGCTTGTTAGAACTAAAGCAAGCTACAGGCGGAGCTTGAAAGTGCTGGAGCACATTGCTAAGCGCGGTTTTAGGGCAAAATCAGGTATAATGCTCGGTTTGGGTGAAACCCGCGATGAAGTAATTCAAACCCTTGACGATTTGCTTGCTGTGGGATGCAAAATGGTTACCATTGGACAGTACTTGCAACCACGCCCCACAAATTTACCCGTTCAACGCTATATTACCCCCGAGGAGTTCGAAGAGTATAAGCAGATTGCCCTAGCTAAGGGGTTTGAATTTGCCGAAAGCGGCCCACTGGTGCGTTCATCGTACCACGCCGATAAGGCACAACACCTGGTTAAGGGGTGTTGTAAGTAATCAACCTTAATGGGTTGACTTGCTATGCAAATAGGAAAAACAATATATAATGCAAAACGTAAAGTTTCATGATCTTGGAACGGTTGATTACAAGGAGGCATGGGATTATCAGGAAAAATTATTTGACGAGGTAACCAAACGTAAGCTGAACGGCGATGGCAAGTTGCACTACTTGCTATTTTGCGAACATCCGCATGTTTATACCCTTGGCAAAAGTGGCGAGAACGCCAACCTGCTGATCCCCGAAGAGATGCTTAAAAGAATTAATGCATCGTTCTACCACATCAACCGAGGGGGCGATATAACCTATCATGGCCCCGGACAAATTGTTGCCTACCCCATATTTAACCTGGAGGCATTTGGATTAACGCTGAAATCTTACATTCACCTGCTGGAGCAGGTAGTAATCGATTGCCTTCAGGAGTATGGTATTGTAGCCGATAGGCTCGAAGGAGCAACCGGCGTTTGGCTCGACCCTGGCGTAAAGGGTCGCGAACGCAAAATCTGCGCTATTGGTGTTAGGGCAAGCCGATATGTAACCATGCACGGCTTAGCTTTTAACGTTAACACCAACTTGGACTACTTCCGTTACATAAACCCTTGCGGGTTTATTGATAAGGGGGTAACCTCCATGCAGGTGGAACTTAACCGCCAGCTTGATATGGAAGAGGTTAAGGCTAAACTCCTTAACCACTTTGCTCATCGGTTTCATTTCGCATGTAACCGCGTAGGTACTGTTTAACTTTTAAAACATGCAGAAATGGAAAAACGATGGGTTCTAAAGGATCCGGGCGATCCTGTATTGGTAAGTTCCCTTGCTAAGCAAATAAACGTTAACGAAACTATTGCTTCGCTACTGGTTCAGCGTGGTGTTGATACCTATGAAAAAGCTAAACGCTTTTTCAGGCCATCGCTTGCCGACCTGTACGACCCATTCCTGATGAAGGATATGGCCGAGGCGGTTGAGCGTATTGAGCAGGCTATCCGTAGGGGTGAATCAATACTGTTTTACGGCGATTACGACGTTGACGGCACTACCGCCGTTGCCCTAATGTACTCTTTTTTCCGCAAGAGGTACTCAAAAATTGGATACTACATTCCCGATAGGTACAATGAGGGATATGGAATCTCGTTCAAAGGTATCGATTTTGCCTTTGAGAATGGCTACTCGCTAATTATTGCCCTGGACTGTGGAATAAAGGCGGTGGAAAAGGTTAAGTATGCTAAGCTTCGCAATATCGATTTTATCATCTGTGACCACCACTTACCTGGCGAACGAATTCCCGAAGCAGTAGCCGTGCTCGATCCCAAACGCTCCGATTGCATGTACCCGTTTAAGGAGCTTTCGGGTTGTGGGGTAGGATTTAAGCTGCTACAGGGTTACTGCAAAAAGGAGGGGATCTCGGAGGAGGAACTGTATCAACATCTCGATTTACTTGCAGTAAGTATAGCCTCCGATATTGTACCTATAGTGGATGAGAATAGGGTATTAGCTTTTTATGGGTTGGAAAAGCTAAACACCAATCCAAGCCGAGGACTAAAATCGATAATCAAAATAGCTGGCATTGAGAACCAAAGGATTGCTATTGACGATATTGTGTTCCGCATAGGCCCTCGGATTAATGCGGCAGGCCGCATGGAGTCCGGTAAAACGGCTGTTGACCTGCTTTGCGCATCGGACGACAGTTCAGCCTTTGAGGTTGGTGCACTAATTGACTCGTGTAACAACGACCGAAAGAATGTTGACCGCACCATTACCCACGAAGCGCTAAGGATGATTGCGCAGGACAAGCGGTTGCAGCACAGCTACTCTACAGTGCTTTTTAACCCATCGTGGCACAAGGGCGTGGTGGGCATTGTAGCCTCACGTTTAATTGAAACCTACTATCGTCCTACCATTATTCTAACCCAATCGGGCGATTTGGCAACCGGCTCCGCACGATCGGTTCAGGGCTATGACCTGTACCAGGCCATTGAGGCATGTTCGGACTTACTCGAAAACTTTGGTGGTCACATGTACGCTGCAGGCCTTACCATGAAGGTTGATAGGGTTGAGGAGTTTAAAAGGCGGTTCGAGGAGCATGTGAGCAAGACCATTACCCCCGAAATGCTCTCACCACAAATTGATATTGATGCTCGCATTAGGCTCGATGATATTACAGAGAGGTTTTTCAACGTGTTAAAGCAGTTTCAACCCTTTGGGCCGGGAAACATGTCGCCAGTTTTCATGGCTGAAAATGTGTACGATAACGGCGAAGCCCGACTGGTTGGCAGCGAGAAGGAGCACCTCAAGTTAACCCTGGTTCAGGAAGGTAGTACCCAAAAGTTCGATGCAATTGCATTTCAGATGGCTGAGTACTATAAACCAATACACTATGGCCAGCCATTTGACGCTTGCTTTGCAATACATGAAAATAATTACAAAGGCAATATCACCCTGCAGCTTCGGGTGAAAGATATTAAGCTGAGGGCAAAGTAGCCGAACCGAATCAAGCAAAGGGTCGGAATGGTTATAATGAGCTTTTATGGGTTAAGCTTTTCTCTAAACGGGGAAGCATTACAATTTTGTCATGCTGCTTAGCTTGAAGAAGGTACTAATGACATCAATACATGATAATTCTATGTCAATTTGACCGATACCAACAGCTGGAATAGATTTTGAATGTAAGGTTGGGAATTAGTGTGAAACGTAAAAAAATCATCATATATGAGCAAGAAACACAAAAAGGAGGATATTGAGCAAGAGCAGGTGAATCAGCAAACAACCAGTACCGAAAGTAATGTAACCGATAGTAATACACAAGCTCCTCAAGGAGATGCTCAGCAAACCGAGGCCAGTCAAGCCAATGATGACAAGGTTGCTGAGCTTACTACCCAGTTGGAGGAGATGAAGGACAAGTATTTGCGCCTTACTGCCGAGTTTGATAACTACCGTAAGCGAACGCTCAAGGAGAAAGCTGAATTGATAAAATTTGCGTCGGAGGAAGTTCTCAAGGACCTGCTTCCGGTTATCGATGACCTGGACAGAGCCCTTAAGGCCATTGAAACGGCTAACGATATTAATGCGGTTAAGGAAGGCATATCATTAATTGTAAATAAGTTCAACGATTTCCTTAAGGCAAAAGGCGTTAAAGAGATTGATGCCATTGGCAAAGAGCTCGACACCGATTTGCATGAGGCCATTACCAAAATTCCGGTGCAGGACGATGCCCAGAAGGGCAAAATAGTTGACGTAATTCAAAAGGGTTACATGTTGCACGAAAAGGTAATGCGCTTCTCAAAGGTAGTGGTTGGAGAGTAAAATAGGTAGGGTATGACAACCAAGCGCGATTACTACGAAATACTAGGTGTGCCGCGGAATGCCAGCAAGGATGAAATAAAAAAGGCATACCGCAAAATGGCACTCAAATACCACCCCGATAAGAATCCGGGCGATAAGGATGCCGAGGAGAAGTTCAAAGAGGCTGCGGAAGCCTACGAGGTCCTTAGCGACGATAACAAGCGTGCCCGTTACGACCAGTTTGGCCATGCAGGTATGGGTAACGGTGCAGGCGGTGGTGGTTTCTCGCACGACTGGACCATTGAGGACATTTTTGCCCAGTTCGGCGATATTTTTGGCGGCCATTTTGGCAGTTTTGGCGGGTTTGGTGGCTTCGGTGGCGGACGCTCATCGCGACGCACAAACCGCGGTACCGATCTACGGGTTAAGGTTAAACTGTCGTTAAGCGATATTGCTAACGGGGTTGAGAAAAAGATTAAGGTAAACAAGTACGTATCGTGCCAATCATGCGGAGGTACCGGTGCGGCAGGAGGTTCATCGTATAGTACATGCTCTACCTGCCGCGGTTCAGGGTATGTAACCCGTGTAACTAATACCCTGCTCGGGCAGATGCAAACCACTTCGCCATGCCCAACCTGTAATGGCGAAGGTAAGGTAATAACCAACAAGTGCGTTGCATGTAATGGCGAAGGTGTGGTTCGCGAGGACGAAGTAATAACCGTTAAAATACCTGCTGGTGTTGCCGAGGGTATGCAGCTTAACGTTCAGGCTAAAGGTAATGCTGCCCGCCGTGGAGGAGTCCCTGGCGATTTGCTTGTAATGATTGAGGAGGAAAAACACCCTAACCTGGTGCGCGACGGTAACGACCTAATTTACAACCTTAACATCAGCATTCCCGACGCAGTTCTTGGTGCACCGGCTGAAATTCCTACCGTTGATGGTAAAGTGAAGATTAAAATAGAGCCCGGCACCCAACCCGGGAAAATTCTTCGCTTAAGGGGTAAGGGTTTGCCCGAGGTGAATAGCTACCAGCGCGGCGATTTACTTGTGGCGGTTAATGTTTACATACCCAAAAACCTTACCCGGGAGGAAAAGGCAATTTTTGAGAAATTTGCAAAATCGCCAAGTTTTACCCCCAACCCCGATGAGGGAGGCTCATTCTTTGAAAGAATGCGTGGGATGTTTGAGTAGGATACTCGTTAACAACAACATATAGCGTACCAATAGGGTACGCTTTTTTTGTTTGTACGAAGCCTGGTTGAATTTATTAACTCATCGTACTTAAGTTAAAGGTATCCGTACTTATCGGCCAGGAAGGTAAGGTACCACGAAATAAGGAAAGCAATAATCGGTGCAATAAGCCACATCAGGAAAAACTTACGAACGGCTGTTTTTCTAAAGATATTTCGAGGTCCAAGGCGGGCAACGCCAATACCCAGTATTGCCCCAACATTGAGCTGAACCAGCGATGTGGGTATGCCCTTAAAGAGCGAGGCTGCAAGCAAAAGGGTTGCAGATATAATAGCAATTATTACTGCCTCAATTCGCCCAAATAGGAAGAGCTCTTTTCCTGTATTCCTGAGGATTTTCTCACCAAATAGCGAACTGCCTATGCCAAAGCTCGGGGCAACTATCATGGTTGACATAATCATGATAAGGATAAGCAGCCTTCCGCCCTGATTCCCCAAGCCCAGCTCATTCATGGTCATTGAGGTTAAGGGGCCACTGGCATTTGCCACGTTGTTGGCACCAATGGAAAAGGCCACGTAAAGCGAGGCAAAAATTATTGCCCAACGCAGCATGTAATGGTCATTTATCCGGCTCGATATAGTATACCCCCGTCTCCGTAATGGAGTGTAAATGTACTTGCCAATTATTAGACTTAAGATGAATGCAATAATGGGCAGGATAAACCATGTGGGAATAACTTCAAAAAACACCTTGCGGGAATTAAGCTCATGGAAGTAAATGCCTGGAGCTATCACAGCTAGTACTGTTGATTGGCTTGTTGATTGTGGAATCCCAAAAAGGTTTGCCACAAGTAGCGAAATGGAAACCGCAAAAAGAATGATTGACACCTGGGCGTAGTTCATAAGCTCAGGGTTTACAAGTCCCTTACCCACAGTTGCCGAGGTTGCCTTGCCTGCAATTATTGCCCCTAAAAATACCATTAGCCCAAACAGAGCTGGTACCGAGGTCTTTTTTAGTACGTTTGCTCCAAAGGCAACTGAAAATGCTGGCCCTGTTCCACTACCTCCCATATTGATGGCCAGAAACATGGATATAAGAAAGGGTATAATAAAATGGCTATTGACTAATGAATCCATATTTTACGAACTGTTCAACGGATTTCAAAGTTACCTTTTTTTGCTTTGGGTGTTTGTTTATTTAGCCGATTTTTGATAAATATCAATCCTTAACCAAAAACAAAAACCCACCTGAAAACGCAGGTGGGCAATTGTTTAGGCTGTCATTATCTAAATTAGAGTGTAAATATCTGGAAGGTTTCTACCAAGTCCGTCGTAATCGAGACCATAGCCTACTATAAAATCGTTGGGTATGCTACGGCCTATGTAATCGAGTTTAATGTTTCCCTTATAGGCTTCAGGCTTAAAGAGCAGAGTGGCTACCCTTATCTCTTTTGGGTTAAGCTTACGGAGTTCTTCGTATAGCTTACTTAAAGTAATGCCAGTATCAACAATATCCTCCAGAACAACAAGGGTCCTGCCGGTTACATTTTCGTTTAAGCCTATTAGCTCATTTACCTTACCGGTTGATGAGGTGCCCTGGTACGAGGCAAGTTTTACAAACGATACCTCACAGGGTACTGTAATACGTTTTAACAGGTCGGCTGTGAACATAAAGGAACCATTAAGCACGCTAACAAAAAATGGAACTTCGCCACTCTTGGCAAAATCGTGGTTGATTTTTGATGCTACCAAGTCGATATCGTTCTGAATTTCTGTCTCGGGATAGCTTAACCGGAACTCCTTATCTTTTAGCTTGACCTGTTTCATGGTTTATCAAATTAAAATAAAGTGCAAAGTTAACTCCTTTTTTCGAACAGTTGCAACAATCAACATCAATAAGCTTTTCCGCTACACATCCCTTTTTACTATCCAATTGCATGTTTTTCAATTTCTTTTTAACTTGTGGTATAAACTGGATTTATGGAAATATTTCGACAGTTTAGTATAGTACTACTTTTACTATTACAAAACCTATCGGTTTATTGTCAAGCTGATATTCGGCCTGTTTCCGGAGCGGCGGCTGCTATGGGAAACTGTTCGCTCTCCATGCAAGGCAATTGGGATGGTTTTACCAATCAGGCATCGTTAGCGTACCAGCGCCAGTTTTGGGTTGGAGCTCACCATGAGAATCGGTTTATGCTTTCAGAACTTGGCCTAAGCATGCTTGGATTTGCAATCCCTGTAAAACCTGGTACTTTTGGTATTGATATTTCACATTTGGGATTTAGCGGGTTTAGTACAAGCAGGGCTGGCTTGGGGTATGGAATGTTTCTGGGGAAACGTTTTGCTGCTGGGGTAGGACTTGCCCTTACTCGGATGCAACTACCTGCCGATTACCGCAATGCCACCGCTTTTACTGTTGAGGGTGGAGTTCATTATATGCCAACCTCCAAGCTAACCTTTGGCTTTTACGTTTTTAATCCCACGGGCTCAACCTTCGACGATTTAGGTGATTTGCCCACCCTAATGGGCTTAGGCGTAACCTATTTGCCCTCACAAAATATTTTACTTGCATTTCAAATTGACGACGACACCCAACGCGCGCCCACCTTTCGGTTTGGACTTGAGTATAGGGTAATGGAACGTACGGCTTTGCGATTAGGTTACTCAGCAGCAAGCCCTGAGGGGATTACCGCTGGAGTAGGGTTACCCGTTAAAGGCTTTGATATCGACTTCAGCTTAAGCCACCATCAGCAACTTGGTTTTACACCAAGTCTATCGGTTGCCTATTTGTTTGGCAAAAAAGATAATAAAACCCAATGAAGGCGAAACACCTTTTGCTATCCCTTTTTGTTTTTGTGGCATTGGTAAGCAATGCTCAGCTGGTAACCGACCCGCAACAGGTTGTAGCCGATATCCTTGAGGAGATGGCTGCCAACTCCGATACTGAACAGGATTATTCGGAGCTGGTTGAGGATTTACTTCAACTTGCCGAGAGCCCTTTGAACCTGAATGCCGCCCGTAAGTCCGATTTGCAAAAGCTATTTTTTCTTACCGATTTTCAGATTGAGAGTTTGTTAAGCTACCGCGATTCCACTGGCAAAATACTTAGTGTTTACGAGTTGCAGTTAGTTCCGGGATTCGACCTGACTGATGTAGAGCGGCTTGCTCCATTTGTTGTGGCTGGCGAGGTTGTAAAACCATTGAAAGTTTCCGATTTTACTATGGGGAGGCACGATATTTTCACTCGCCTCAAAACAACCCTCCAAACCCCAGTTGGCTATAGGAGCGATTATGGCGGTGCGAGCAGTTACTTAGGGAGCAAGTATGCAATTTACACCCGTTACCGTTACAGGGCAAACCGGTTGCAACTTGGGGTTACAGCCGAGAACGATGCCGGTGAGCCACTCCTCGACGGAACCTTCCCTTCCGGTTTCGATTACCTTGCAGGCTTCGCAATGGTTTCGGATGTTGGGAAAGTTAAACGCCTTGTGGTTGGTGATTTCCGTGCTGAATTTGGACAAGGGCTTACATTTTGGAATAGTTTAACCTTTGGAAAATCGGCGAACGTAATGGGGCTACATAAGCGGGGCAGGGGTATTGTGCCACATTCCTCAGCCTACGAATCGCTTTTTTTAAGGGGTGCAGGCATCACCTTAAACTTCAGGAATATCGATTTTAGCCTGCTAGCTTCATACCAAAAAATTGATGCCAGCCTTGCGGACACCATGAGCATTGGCGAAATGGCATTTTCATCGTTGCCGGAAACCGGTTACCACCGAACGGCTTCGGAAATTGCGAGCCGACGAAATATTCCAGAACTGGTAACCGGCAGTAATATAACCCTAACCTTTAATAAGCTAAGGCTAGGAACAACTGCTGTTTACAGCAGAATTTATGGTGAAAACCTAAACAATCAACCCATTTACAGCCTAACGCCTGCTTCTACCGAGAAACTTGCTATGGGAATAAATGCCGATTACTACTACCGTCAGCATCTGTTTTTTGGTGAGATTGCTATCGATATTTTCTCGCAGAAAATGGCAGCCCTTGCCGGTGGGCAGTTGAAGCTAAGTAACCGAGTGCATCTTTCGGTTTTAGGGAGGAGCTATAGCACAACCTTTAACCCCCGTTACACTGCTGCCCTTGCTGAGGGCTCAGGTGCTACCAATGAAAAGGGATTACTGATGGGGTTAAGCTTGCTAGCCGCAAAAGGATGGAAAATATCGGGCTATATTGACCTTTACCAATTCCCATGGATGCGCTATGGGGTTTACTCGCCATCGGCAGGGAGAGATTTTCTTTTCCTTTCGGAACACTCTCTAAATACATATTTTCAGTTAAGTTTTCGTTACCGTTACAAGCAGGATGAGAAAAATATGACTGGTGCTAATATTCCGGTAACATCAACACTAACCCAAACTCGACAAGGTTTCCGTACTCAGCTTACCTATCAGCCTAACCCTTTGGTAAACCTGAGGTCAACCCTGGAGATATCGAACTATAGAACCGATAGCCTTTCCGGTGGTGAATATGGATACCTGCTAGCGCAGGATATCAACATTAACCTGCAAAAAACACCGTTGAGCATCAGGTTACGCTTTGCCATTTTCGATACAGAATCATGGAATACCCGCCTTTACTCGTACGAGAGCGATTTGCTTTACTCCTTTACGGTTCCAGCCTACTACTCTAATGGAACCAGAATTATGGCGATGCTTAAATACTCACCCTCAAAGGGTGTTGATTTATGGTTACGATATGCTCAAACCTACTTCCCAGGTTCGGCAACTATAGGGTCAGGCCCTGACCTTATTATGGGGAATACCCGTAGCGAGGTGAAGTGTATGGTTAGGGTAAAATTCTAATCTGAACCGATTGAAATATTGTTAAACAGCCTGTTATTCAGTAAAACAAAATCTCCCATGACGAATTTTACATTGAAATTTGACGGTTTGATAAGAACATTATCAATGTAAACATCTCCGCTTTTAGCCAGCAATGGAGCAACCGAAATGCAAATAAAATCGGACGGGTTGTTGAGTTTCAGGTTATACTCCACCAATGCCCAATCGTTCCAGAATGCCTTTGTTTTCTCCATAAAACCAAACCCATTCCAGGTTTCCCACTTTCCTTCCTCTTTACCGGTAACAATCTCAATACGATTGCGGGGTACAATATCTGCTTTCATGCGGTTAACCCAGAACGACACTGTTATTTCTGATGAGCTGTTGTTTGGCAAGCGCCCCCAGTAAAGGTTTGTGTAACCCCGTCGGTTTATCTTGAGCGCCCCGTTTCCTGTAAACGCTATGGGTGTGGGAGTGCTCTCAAATTCCTGAAAGTAGTAATTGCCAGAAATGGTATCGGCCATTCCAGGGGTAGCGTTAAGGTACTCATTACGGTATACCTCGGGCAGCTTAGCAAGGTCGGCCACTTTCAACCTTCGTAGCTCATACCCCCAGAGTGTATCAATTGGGGTTGATATGGTAATAATTCGGCGCTCATTCTGGTTTATTTGGTCGCAATGTGGGTCAACAAATAAAAGGATATCCTTGCCATGGTTGTAGTATTTAAGCACGGGGTACTCCTGGAGCGGTTCCATAATCAGGTTGAGGTTTTCCACGCATCGCCAAACCGATGATCGGCTTGTGTAGGTGGCGTTAAGGGGCAATCCTGTTAGCTGCGATAGGGCATACATCTTTACCATGGAACCAAAGCAGGCCGATTCGTGCCAGTAGTTTTCGCTTCCCACGCTAAAAAAGGGAATTGGCATGATGGCCTGAAACTCATCAATATTGATATTGGGCTTACTGTTTGAATGAAAGGCATAATCCAGCTCAGGTAGGCTATTGTTGATAAAGTGTTTTTGAGATTTGCTATGAAAACAGGCATCGTAGAGCAAAATGGCTATTGGGATTACCAGTAAAATCCTGTAAATGGGTTTATACCCTTTAACTTTCTGCCAAATTAGGTAAAACGCCACAATGTTCATGGTGTAGTAGAAAAGCCATGCAAATCGACCTATACCACGGAACTGGCGAATAGGCCCAAGGTATTCCAGCAGGAACTCCAGCTTAAAGATAAACGGTATTCCAAATGAGAATAAAAGGAGTAGAAACGACAGCCAGAAAAGCCGATCCATTAAAGGCTGACTGGTTATGGTCAGGGTTTTTCCCCAACGCCTATTAACAGCATTTTTAATAAAGCTGAAAAGGCCTATTAGAAATATGATTGTTGACACCAATCCTACATAGGCAATTCCCTCCCACTGGAGGTTACGTATTTTTACAAGGCTATTGAGCCAGCCCCAGTAAGGGCGACCCGGCGAAAGAAATACGGACTCAGGAAAAGCACGGTAAAACAGAAAACCCCATGGCCATGTTGTTCGATCCTCAACGGGCTCTATGTACAGAATTAGGGTAGGGACAACAATAAGAGGAATAGCAATTTGCAGCACCACGTGTAACCACTGTTTGCGCCATTCAAACTCCTTACGCCAAGGTTTTTGCCAGATCCAGTAGGCCAAAAACATCACCATGTAGAAAGTGAAAAAGTAACCATGGGTTATTGATGCCCACATTCCAGCAAAAAGAATGAGTACTGATAGACCAATACTTTTTTGGCGGTCGAACTTTAGCAAAAGCAGAATGAATAACGGAAGCACAATGGTGTAGCTCAAGGCAAAATGCCCTCCAATCCTGTCAATTTGAGGGGAAAGGAAAGTAATCCCTATAGCCACAAGTAACGAGTACCAAATGGGTAGATTAAGATGTTTAAAAATCAGGTAGATTACAAGAACCGTAAAGGCAATGCTAATCAGAATCAGAAGGTTATATATGGCTACTGTGTAAGGGCTAACATCGTATATGTTTTGTGAAATGAACTTAATGGTATTGCTTACAATTGGCTGCGAACCCGCAAAGAAGATACTCTCGCCAAAGGGATAATTCATGCTGTTGGAATGTATGTAGCTTTTATCGTGCTTAATGTGGTAGAATGTGGCATAGTAGTCCTTTGCACCATCGCCGCTTTGGGCAAAGTATCTGTGATTTATATTTTTAACTACATCGCCTGCAAACAGGTAGGTAAAAAGTAACCCAACAGCAACAACAACTATGTATTCAGTAAATTTTTTCATTACTCCAATTGAATTATCATTTACAAACAAATTTTTCAACCGTCGCTTATGTTTTGTGAAAACTTAAATAGATATTGAGAATTAATCAATCACCTCGCGAAACGAGAATCCCAGCTTAAGCAGGTTGTTTGGTTTTACCAATTCAACCAGCTTTTCTTCCGGAATTAGTTTCAGGTTTTGGTTGGCGCTGAAAATATCAATTTTTTTCAGACGCATTTCCTGCGCAAGCATTGCAGCCCGGTTAAATCCAATAATAGGAAGCAGGGCTGTGGTTATGGATGGATTAAACATCAGTAGCTGAGCCGATTTCTCAGAGTCGATCTCAATGCCATTTAGTAAATGGCCTGCTAGGGCTTGGTTGGCAGCAATCAGTAGCTTTATGGAATCAATCATGGCGTGTCCAATGGTTGGCAGGTAGGCGTTTAGGTCAAGCGCACCCTGTCCGGCAAGGTTTGAGATGAGCATATCGTTGGTGTAAACCCGATGGGCAATGCTTACTACAAATTCAGGGATTACAGGGTTTACCTTGCCAGGCATAATTGAGCTGCCCACCTGTCGTTTGGGAATGTTAATTGCATTGCCCGCAATATCCGACGCCAGCAGGCGTATATCCGATGCCATTTTCTCAATATTCACTGCATGGGCTTTGAGAATGGCATGCACCTCAACAAAAGAATCGAGGTTTGCTGTGGCATCGTTAAGGTTTTCGCTGCGGGTAAACGGGAATCCGGTTAGCTGTTGCAGGTGCTTAACCACCTCCATTACAAAGTAGCGGGGTGTTCCCACTGCTGTACCAATGGCTCCTCCGCCAAGGTTAACAACCTTTATACGTTCAAAGCATTTTGAAACCCGCCACCAATCGCGCGATAGCGCTTCGCTGTAAGTGCTGAACAGCTGTCCGTACGACGATGGTACCGCTGCCTGAAGCTGCGTGTATCCTATACGCAATGAGTTTCGGTGACTTTTCTCAATGGTTTCAACTGCCTGGCGGGTGTTATTGATTAGCTCCTCGAGCAGGGTTAACAACCTTACCACGGCAACCCTAAGTGCTGTTGGTACCGTATCGTTTGTGCTTTGGTAAACATTGGCTTGCTCAATGGGATCGATAACCGTGTAGTTGCCGGGATTATGGCCAAGCCTGATGAGTGTTGCGTTAGCGATTATCTCGTTAACATTCATGTTGATACTTGTACCAGCACCTCCCTGTATGGCCGGGACAATGAAACTGTCGAAGTACTTGCCCTCATGCACTTCGCCTGCAACTGCAATTAGGGCATTTACTACGTTAGGCGGAATAAAACCTTTGCTATCGCGGAATAAATTTTCTTCCTGGAGTGCCTTAACCATTTCAGCATAGGTAAGGTAACATGCCTGTTTTACCAGTCCCATAGCCTGGTACCACTCAACATGGAATTGCGTGGTATCAGGAAAATTATCTTTTGCCCTTACCGAGTGTATTCCGTAAAGTGCATCGGCAGGGATTTGTAAACTTCCAAGGTAGTCGGTTTCAGTGCGGGTTGACATCTACTTTTTCTTTATGAATTCAACCTGAAATAGTTTACCCCATAGCTTTCCGGTAACAAAAATTCGCTTTCCATTGGGGTCGTATGCTATACCGTTTAATACATCTTCCTTGCCGGTTCTTTGTGTAGTAGTTAAAAGTCCCTGCATGTCGATATTTCCTTCTACCACTCCGGTTTCGGGGTTAATTATTACTATCCTATCGGTCAGGTAAACATTAGCGTAAATTTTACCATCAATGTACTCTAGCTCGTTAAGCATTTTAACGGGCCCATTGTTGTCAAATACTTCAATTCTCCTAAGCTCACTAAAACCACTTGGCTCTCTAAAGTAGATAGTATTTGAGCCATCGCTCATTATAAGTTCGTTTCCATTGGTGGTTAGCCCCCAGCCCTGCGTGGTAT
The DNA here is from genome assembly GCA_018056955.1 of Bacteroidales bacterium. Lineage (GTDB taxonomy): Bacteria > Bacteroidota > Bacteroidia > Bacteroidales > Tenuifilaceae > Tenuifilum > Tenuifilum osseticum. The sequence goes on from JAGPEQ010000034.1 coordinate 20,789, forward strand.
AGCTGAAAGTGTTTAAGGGTTTAAAAGTGGCAGCATCGTAAACAAAGCCTGTACCGTTTGTCCAGGTAAGTTGGTAAATTTTATCATCAAGAATGGCAATGCCTTCGCCAAAGTATTCCCTGCTTAGGTTTACGCTCTGTAATATTTTTCCAGTTTCCAGCTCAACCTTTCTTAAACTCGATGCGCCTTGCTGACCAGTACCCTCGTACAGGTAGCCGTTATGGTAGAATAAGCCCTGGGTATAGGCTTCGGGGTCGTGCGGATAGGCTTTTACTATTCGGTAACTGTAGCTGGCAGGTTTTGTATTCGATTTGAGCTTTATGGAAATTGATGCTGTTTGCCTGCGCCCATCTTTCCATGCTGTAGCATTCAGCTGAATTGTGCCGGGTTTACCAGCTTGCGTTTGTAAGGTGAACGATAAATTGCTAACTTTCTGAATTCGTTCGCTGTTACGGTAAAGCACAATGGAATCGGGCTGAATAGTATCGGTTAGTTTAATTGTAATATCAATGCTTTCGCCGGCTGTGAATAATGAACCACTTGTGGGCTTGTCGAACCGGATAAGATGCAAAGGATTCTCTGCTGGCATACTAGTGGTATCGGGCAGTTGATCCTTTCGGCCATTTGTGCAAGCAACGGCTAGAACTAATAGCAAAATTGAAATTCTTTGTAGCATAAAATAGATGTTAAATACCAAAGATACGTCGTACAAAACTTTTCGTTTTATACTGTTTTAAAACCTTTTTCTGCGAAACCTCATAGGGCTCGTTGGGGCAAAGCATGCTGAACACCTTATCCCAACCGGGAAATCCACCCAGGTTGCGATCGTCAATAAAAACATCAACATCGAGCTTACGAGGAGTCTCCGGGTCAAGAATCTCTTCAGGGTGGTTGCGATTAACTGCGTAGAATTCAACCCCATTCTGGCGGCAGAACTCCACAGCCTCCTCGAGCAGCTTACCGGTTCGCACAGTCCAAAGGATAAGGACAAAGCCTCTTTTTTGAAGTTCCTTAAGGGTTTCAAAGGCAAATAGCATGGGCTTTCCCAACTGGGGATATTCATTCTCCACAATTGTACCATCAAAATCAACTGCCACTCTGAGCATGATACTAAAAGCTTAGAATAAAAATCAAAACTACAAATTTATATGCAAGTTTTGCATATTCTGGGAGGGGGAATTTAGTTTATGCATCCCAAACCTATACCAATTCATCAAATTGTGAACCTCACATATCCCAAATATTAAAATATGTACGGCCGAGGAATAACCTCAGCCGTTATTTTTTGTGCACCGTTATCCAATCTTTACTTACGGACTAATCGTCCTGAACCGTTAACCTTGGCATCAATAAGAGGATTACCATAAAGCGTGATGCTTCCGCTCCCGTTTATTGATCCTTTAAATTCCTTGTTGCACCTTACGGTTGCATCGCCAGACCCGTTCAACTTTAGTTGAGCAATCTCCGAGGTTAATGTCTCAAGATCGATATTCCCTGACCCGTTAGAGTTGGCCTTTAGCGTATAGGTTTTCCCTTGCGCTGATGTTTTAATATTTCCCGAACCGTTTATGCTAACCTGTACCGAATTGGCCTGTATCTCTTTTAGCAATATGTCGCCACTCCCATTTACCGAAGTTGTAAATTCGTCGGCACCTTTTATGGGCGTTAGTGCAATCATATTTCCCGAGCCATTCTGAGCCAAAAGTTTAATATCCGGACATGAAACCTTGACCAATACTTTACCCCAGTTACTTGAAAATCTTAAATTGTCCTTGCTTTTAATATGCAAAACATTCTCCTTTACAACTATCTCGAGTTCATTGAAAACCTCACTCTTTGCGGTTACCTCAATACCATAGTTTGGCGATTGTGAAATTTGCACCTCAGCCGATGTGCTGTTTCGTATTCCGTCAAATCCCTTAGCATCAAAGTTTCGGGTTTCCTGAGCACTTATAGTTGTGCTGGTTACGGTTGCTGCAATAAGCAGCAAAGCTAAAATTCCTAATCTCATGGCAGTATATTTTTAAAATGATTTATACAAAAGACAGAGGAAAAAACGATAATGCTGCATGAATACCATAAAATTTTGTTAAACATATAGATGAGCAGAAATCTTAATTAAATGTTGTTGAGGTATGGTTATTTGTGATGTTGAGTGCAAGCGAAACATCACGCTGTCATGCTGAGTTAGCCGAAGCGTCTCTTTACCTTTAACCCTTGTTGTTTTTTGGGAAATCGCTCTTTGCGGTGCTTTTCTGTTGCGATGCAACGCTTCACCTTTGCTCATTGGAAAATGTATTGCGTGCATCGCTATACATGTAGGAATAATCATGGTGTTACAAATATTACGCCCCCACGGGGCGGGAAGCGTCGTTGGTTGTTCGTGGAAAACGACCTCACCCCAGCCCCTCTCCTGACAGGAGAGGGGAGAAGCAATAAGGAAACCTTATTGCAGGGCTAAAGTCTCCCCTCTCAGGGGAGATTTAGAGGGGTCATATAGGTTGAATGTAGGATACGACCTCACCCCAGACCTTTTCCCTGAGAGGGAATGAAGCGGAAGAAGCAAGCAGAGGCATAAAAGCCAGACCCGGCAATGGGTCGGACTTTTCAGCCTTGATTTTCTTTGGTTCTTTCTTGTATCAAGACAAGAAAGAACATGTAACCCGCTCTTTGCAGTGCTTTTCTGTTGCGATGCAACGCTTCACCTTTACTCTTTGGAAAATGTATTGCGTGCATCGCTATACATTTTAGGTATAATCATGGTGTTACAAATATTACGCCCCTACGGGGCGGGTAGCGTTCTTCGCTATTCGTGAATCGTTGTTCGTGAATATCACGTCACACGCTCTGTGTAACACCGTGTTACATCGTGTAACTCTGTGATACTTGCTGTTGCTCGTTTCATGAGAGGGTTGTCATGTTGAGCGCAAGCGAATCATCTCACGGGGTCGATTAGAGATCCTT
>JAGPEQ010000035.1 GCA_018056955.1 Bacteroidales bacterium
AACCGAGAAATTCTTTAGGAGTTTGGGCATAAAAACACGTTTGCCAGAGCATGGAATCAGCTTTGCCGACACTAAACCAATTGTTGACCGATTTGCTGCAAGAGGATGGAAGATGGGCGAAAATAAAAACATCACGTCCGATATTGTTGAAAAAATACTAAAACGGGCCGCGGAGCTATACAGACAATAAAAAAAAGCCTGACGTTTAGGTCAGGCTTTTATTTTATCATTCATCTTCTAGTTGATTTTTTTCACAATCTCCATTCCCCTGCTTATTGCTTCCTGGTTCATGGGAATTAGGTGATGGTGACGTTGGGGCAACGATTTCTCAAGCCCTTTTATTACATTTTCAAGCTTAACAATGGGTTTCACTTTAAGGAAAGCTCCCAAAACAATCATGTTGAAGGTCTTAGCGTTCTTCATTCTAGCAGCTTCCTCGGCAGCCTCAACCCTAAATATGTTGATATCGGTACGCTGCGGGTGACGAGTAATACCGTTGGGGTCATAAATCAGTGTGCCACCCGGTTTTACCATCTTTTCGAACTTATCGAGCGACTGCTGGTTAAGAATGATTGCGGTGTCAAATTCCTGAAGAATTGGGGAACTGATACGTGAATCGCTAAGAATTACAGTTACGTTTGCAGTACCGCCACGCATTTCGGGACCATACGAGGGCATCCAGGCTACTTCCTGGTCCTGCATTATGCCTGAGTAAGCAAGGATTTTACCCATTGATAGAACACCTTGCCCACCAAAACCGGCTATGATGATTTCTTCGGTCATTTTTTTAGTTTTTAAATTGATTAACTACTACTCGTCTTTTAAATCGCCAAGCGGGTAATATGGGAACATGTGCTCAACCATCCACTCGTTTGCTTTAACGGGCGATAGCTTCCAACCGGAGTTGCAGGTCGATACTACCTCAATGAACGATGTGCCTTTTTTCTTTCCGGTATTCTCAAAGGCCTTAGTAATGGCCTTTTTGAGTTTACGAACGGCAGCGGGTGTGTGTCCCGACTGGCGTGTAACGTAGCATGTTCCGGGGAGTTGGGCTATTAGCTCGGTAATCTTTAAGGGGTAACCGTTTAGCTCGGCTTTGCGTCCGTATGGTGATGTAGAAGTGGGCATATCAATAAGGGTGGTAGGAGCCATTTGACCTCCGGTCATCCCATAAATACCATTATTGATGAAAATAACCACAATATTTTCGCCACGGTTGCAGGCGTGTATGATTTCAGCAGTACCAATTGAGGCTAGGTCGCCATCGCCTTGGTAGGTAAATACATACTTGTTGGGGTATAAACGGTTGATAGCGGTAGCAAGCGCGGGAGCACGACCGTGGGCTGCCTCATGCCAGTCAATATCAATATAGTTGTATGCAAGCACAGAGCACCCAACCGGTGCAACACCAATGGTCTTTTCCTGTATGCCCAGCTCATCAATAACTTCAGCCAGAACCTTATGAACTACACCATGGGTACAACCCGGGCAGTAGTGCATAATATTGTCGGTTAGGAGCTTGGTTTTGGAGTAAACCAAATTCTCTTCCTTGATTATATCTTTTACGTCCATCTTTTTTAGCCTTTAATAATTTTTTCTTCTAAAGCCTTTAAAACATCATTTGGAGTAGGAATCATGCCTCCCATACGGCCATAGTGTTCAACCTTAACCTTACCTTCAACAGCCAGACGAACATCCTCAACCATTTGGCCGGCACTCATTTCTACTGCAAGGATTCCTTTGAGCTGCCCCAGCATAGCTTGAATTGCCTTGGTAGGATAGGGGAATAGGGTTATGGGACGTAGTAATCCTACTTTTATTCCCTTTTCGCGGGCCATATCAACAACTTTCTGGCAAATACGGCTCGATGAACCATAGGCAACTAACAGGTACTCTGCATCGTCGCATGCAATTTTTTCAAACCTAACCTCTTTTTCCTCAATCTCTTTGTACTTGCGCTGAAGTTTTAGGTTGAACTGCTCCTGACGGCCTGCATCGAGGTCAAGCGAGGTGATGATATTGCGTTGGCGGTTAGGGGTTTTACCGGTTGTGGCCCATGAACCATACTTGGCTACTATTTCCTCGTCGGTCATGCGGGGTTTATAGGGGCCAATTTGAACCTTTTCCATCATCTGACCGATGATACCATCGGAAAGAATCATGGCTGGATTACGGTACTTGAAAGCGAGTTCAAATCCAAGGTCAACAAAATCGTACATCTCCTGAACCGATGCTGGTGCAAGAACAATCAGTTTATAGTCGCCATGTCCGCCACCCTTAACTGCCTGGAAGTAGTCGCTCTGGGCAGGCTGAATGGTTCCCAGCCCGGGACCTCCACGTACTACGTTAACAATTAAGCAAGGTAGTTCAGCACCAGCAATGTAGGTAATACCTTCCTGTTTCAAGCTTATCCCGGGGCTTGATGATGATGTCATGACCTTTTTACCGCAACCAGCACCGCCATAAACCATATTAATAGCGGCAACTTCGCTCTCGGCTTGTAGGACAACCATACCGGTTTCTTCCCATGGCTTACGAGCCATAAGGGTTTCAAGCACCTCGGATTGTGGGGTTATGGGGTAGCCAAAGTAACCATCGCAACCACAACGTATGGCTGCCTCGGCTATGGCCTCATTCCCTTTCATTAATCTTAACTCTGCCATTTTCTTTAATGAGTTTTTGTTTATACAAAATGTCGGTTTTAAGCCTCAGCTTCAGTTTTAACCCTGTAAACAGTGATAACCGTGTCGGGACAAACCAATGCGCAGTTTGCGCAGCCTGTGCAGGCTTCGGGGTTGGCCATGTAGGCGTAGTTGTAACCTTTGCCATTTACCTCCCTTGCCAGTTCAATAACTTTTGAAGGGCAGGCGACCACACAAAGGCCACATCCTTTACATTTCTCTACATCGACCACAATTGCTCCTCTTACTTTTGCCATATTGGTCAAATTTATTTTTGTTGTTTTACTATTTGGTTGAAACTTTTAGTTCCTGTGATCCTGGTTAAATCGTTTTAAACGCTCCTCCAAGTCGGAAAACTGGTTGCGCTGCACCTGCGATACACAGGCACGTAAGCCCTCAGTCCTCTCACTACCGGTTATGGCTAATGAAATGGCGCTAACTCCGTAGTATAGAAGCTCTTCAATTAGCTGCTCTCCGGTTAAACCCGGGTACGATATGGTAAAATAAAATCCATCGGCCAAGGGTTTGTCTTCATCCATATCGTAAACTATTGTAAAACCGTTTTCGGTAAAAATCTTTTTCATTATTCTGGCCTTTTCACCGTACTCACGAACCGATTCTACAAAATTGAAGGTTCCGTCGTTGGCTGCTTTTAGCATGGCTGCAAAACCGAACTGTGTAGAATGGCAAACCCCCGACGATAGGGAGTAAACAGCCCCGTAAAGCATGGCGTAGCCAAACTCATCGGAAGTGAAGTAGCGTTTCAGGTCAGGGTAACGACGCTTGTAAAGACTATTGCTAATAACCATAGTGCCAATGCGCTGACCTGCATAGGAGAATGCCTTGGAGCTGGAAATAAGCATTAACCAGTTTTGAGTATAGTTAGCCACAGTAGGCTGGAACGGAGGCTGTCCGGGTTTGGATAGATCCTTGCGGAAGTCCATGGCAAAGTAAGCAAGGTCCTCAATAACAATGGTGTCGTAGGTTGTGGCTAGTTCTCCAATAATTTGCAATTCCTTCTCGGTGAAGCATATCCACGAGGGATTATTGGGATTTGAGTAAAGTATTGCTGAAATATTGCCCTTTTTGAGGTACGATTCAAGCTTATCGCGGAGCTTATCGCCACGGAAGTTATATACATCAAAGGTTTCGTAGTTCATTCCCAGAACCCTAAGTTGCTGTTTTTGAACAGGGAATCCGGGATCGATGAATAGAACGGTATCTTTTGTTGCATTGCAACGGTTTACCACCAGGAAAGCAGCCATAGCACCCTGCATGGAACCTACTGTAGGAATACATCCCTGTTCATCAACATCAATATTGATGAAGTTTTTTACAAACCGTGCAATTTCCTTTTTTAGCTCTGGCACGCCGTCAATCATAGGGTACTTGGAGGCAACCCCTCGCTTCAATGCTTCAATCTCAGCATCAATGCCAATTTGTGATGGCTCCAGCCCGGGCACTCCCATTTCCATTCTTACGTACTTGATACCGGTTTCCTTTTCAATCTCATTGACAAGTTTAACCAGCTCACGAATCGAGGCCTTACCTACACTTGGTAACTTTGATTCCTGAATCTTTCGCTTTACTACTTCGTAGGGGATGGGCGTATTCTTCATGGTATGTTTTATAATGTATTGACAATTTGCTTATTACAGATACATATCAACAGTTCACACTTCACGAATTAAGCACTACAAGTTTACAAAATATTTCTTTTAGTCTTTCAGAAAAACGTAAAAAAAAGTGATAATTTGTTATCAATTTAAATTGATAATTAAAATAATATTGATAAAAAATGATTTTATGCTTATAGAATGTAACAAAAAAGGAGTGCTTTGCACTCCTTTTTTAACTACATTATTTTAGAATTACTGCTTTAGAACTTTATGAATACTAAAACCTTTTGATGTATTAAGCTTAACTATGTATATCCCCTTTGGTAAGAAACCAATATCAATCTTGCTGTCAGGATTACTATTCTGGTAAACTACCCTCCCGTTTATATCAAAAATAGAGATGGAATAATTATTAATGCCGGTAACTGTAATAAAATCGGTGGTCGGATTTGGGTAAATTGTAGGATTTAGATCATCATAATTGTCATCTACTCCAAGAGGCGTCAGGTTAACAGTAACAAGAACGTCGGTATCCCAAATATCAAAGGTACCAGTGTAAGTGTAGTAGTCTTTCACTTTTACTGTGTATGGTATGTTGTTCCCGAAGGGAATGTATGTGGATTGAGCGTAACCATTTAGTCCGGTATGTAAGGTGTCTAAACCCTCAATAATAATTTCGGCATTGATAATAGGATTTCCCTTGGATGTAACGTAAAAAGTGGCAGTATAGTGCTCAGGGATTAGGGTTACGTTGATAGTGCTATCGGAGGTAAGATCCACAAAAATTGATCCCCAAATATAATTGTAATACTTAACAGAACCCATTATGTTTCCGGGAAGTAGTCCGTTGAAGGCACAGTTACCCTCGTTATTTGTTTTAAGGGTTCCATAGCCCATTAAACTAACATCAGCATTGGGTAAGCTTTCACCTTTAGTGTTTTTTACATTTACAGTCAGGTTGTAGGTTGTAGCTTGCTCCATTACAACAATGTAAAGGGTATCCTTATCTTCAACCAGTAAATCAATCGGGTATTTCATCATATAATTGGAAAGCATTACTTTAAGTGAGTAGTTTCCAGAAGGTAACATGGTACTATCTTCGCCATTCTCATTACTTGTGAGGGTAATGGGGTAAACATTAATTCTAGCTCCAGGTAGTGGTACGGAGTCAGTGTCAACAATCCTAAACTTCACATTGTAGGCTTTCACAAGCGAATCGTTAATAATAAGATTCTGCGAGAACACGGTAAATTCTTTCCTGAGCGATGAATAGCCCGTGGAATCGATGCTATAGGTGTATTTACCATTGTTTAGCTCAATGGAGGCTTGCCCCTGTTCGTTTGTTGTAATTGTTGAATCGAGCTCAACAATTCGTACCTTAACATTTTGAGCGGGTTCCTTTTGCTCATTCTTAATGTTGAAGAAAACAGTTGGATTTTCAACAGGCTCGCTTACGAGTGCTCTTACCGCTATGTTGCCAATGGATTGGTTGGCCATATATGTGGCGTTCAGCGGGAAAAATTCATCAACCTTCCAAAAGGCTCCGTAAGGATTCCCATCGTATCCAATACCAAGAGGAGTATCGGAGGTTTGCTTTACAAGTACATAATACGAGAACCCTTTATGACAATAAGCTGGCTTAGGTAAGAAGTAAATAATTGAACCGCCATTAGCGGAGTATTCCTTTGTGAAATATTCCTGGGTTAAAGTTTTGGCTTCACTTGGACTAGCTGGGTTGATCTCAAGTATATACACTACAAAATCGATCGGATATTCGGTTTCAGGGATTGTAGTGTTTTGAGCCCAACCAATTTCAACACCTTCAATAAAACCATCACGTTGAAACTCATAGAGGTTACCTATTTGGGTGTTTGGATTAAATGATATGCCCCCTTTTACACCCCTATCGGTAGCAAAGATTGAACTACTTACCTCAAGGGTTGTATTATCGGTATTGTTTTGAGTTAAGGTATCGGGCGGGGTAGAAGCATTAAGGTTGAAAGTGTAACTTTCAGAGGTGGGCATAATCTTCACTTTAGGGCTAAGAGTTATCACTCTCTGCTCCCCACTTTCAAGGGTATCAGTAATTTCAACCGATGATTGTAGGTTGGATATTTTATCGCACGATGCTGAAACTGTCAATGTATCGTTTAAAACTGTTCCCAGGTTATAAATATTTGCTTTAAGATCGATAAAAAGGGAGTCAAAAGTTATGTGAGGTACTTTTGAGTACTTGTAGGGAATTGCTTTTAATTCAATATCTGGAATGTTTGTGTTGGTAACCAGAATATCATCGATTGCAAGTTGTGTTCCTTTATTCTGGTTGTTCCGATTCTCATATACAAATGCTAGCCGAACATTTTTACCCGCTACTTTTGAAAGTGATAGGTTGATTAGCGACTTATACTGGTTTGGTACCGATGTGGCTTGATCATTACCATAGTACAATAGAGTATCAAGGGTTTGACCATCTACATCGTATGCCAATACATAAAAATGGGTTATGTAACCCTGATCATAGTTGCTGTAATACCAAAGCCAAAACTTCAGAAATGCTTCCGGATCGGATGGAATAGCAATAGTATCGTGAGTAATGAGCCAAGTAAAATCGGGAGCAGTAAATGATATTGCCCCTGAGGCTTCGCCGTGCTTGATATAGGTTGATCCATTGCCGTTGAAGCTTTGAGGGATACATCTGAACCATGCAGGGTTAGCAGCCACAGAGGTTTGCTGAAAGTCTAATGTTGTACTCCTTAGTACTTCCCACTTATCAGTAAGCTGGTAGGTGGTACCCTCAAAATCTTCGTTAAATAGGGCTGAACCTGGAGTAGATGGGCCTTTAGAATTTCCAATGGTTAACTTATTGGCAGTATAGTTCATTTTATCACCAAAGGGCATTCTCTCAACCTGTGCGTAAACGGAAACACACATTAGAACATAACTTACCAGCGCAATGTACTTTTTCATATTGGGTAAAATTTTGTTCAAATACATTTTGTACGAAAATTAAAAATAAAGGTATATATTTTTTTGGTATTAAAAAACCCGCAATGTTCAATTGCGGGTAAAATATTGTTTTGGGTTTTCCATTAAATTTTGGCTAAAGCTTGATCAAGGTCTGAAATAATGTCTTCAACATCCTCAATTCCAACGGAAAAGCGGACTAGGCCATCGGTGATGTTGGCTTTTAGTCGGGCCTCAGGCGACATCTTTGAGTGAGTCATAGAGGCTGGGTGTTGTATTAATGTTTCAACTCCACCAAGTGAAACCGCCAGCATGGCCAACCGTACATTATTCATGAGTATTTTACCGGCTTCAATGCCGCCTTTTAGCTCAAAGCTAATCATGGCACCAGGTCCCTTCATCTGCTTTTGAGCCAGTTCAAACTGAGGGTGCGATTTTAGCCCCGGGAACTTAACCCATTCAATTTTGGGGTGTTTCTCAAGGTATTCGGCAACTTTTTGAGCGTTTTGCTGGGCGCGTTCAATACGGAGCGAAAGGGTTTTGATACCTCTTAGTACCATGAAGGCCTGGTGCGGATCCATATTACATCCCATATTCACCATGGCCGGGCGAACAGTTTTATAGAGTTCCTGGGTTTTAGTTACAATAATACCAGCAACAATATCGGCATGACCGTTAAGGAACTTGGTCATTGAATGAAATACTACATCGGCGCCAAGATCGAGGGGACGCTGCAGGTAAGGGCTACAAAAGGTATTATCAACCACCACTACTAACCCATGCTTATGGGCTAGCCCCGAGGCTGCTTTTATATCGGTGATAACCATGGTGGGGTTAGTGGGACTCTCAAGGTATAACATTCGGGTGTTTGGCTTAATGGCAGCCTCAATGTTTTCGAGTTTCGATGTGTCGATATACGTACTTTCAACCCCAAACCGCTTGAAGTAGGTTTCCATAATACCGCGTGAGGGCCCGTATACCGCATCGGTGCTAACAATGTGGTCACCTGCTTTCAGAAAAGCCATGTAAATTGACGACACTGCGCCCATGCCCGAGGCTGTAGCAATTCCACCAAAACCATTTTCCAGAATAGCCACCTGGCGCTCAAGTGCCGAAATGGTTGGGTTGCCTATTCGGGTGTAGATAAATCCATCGCTTTCGCCTGCAAAGCACCTTGCTCCTTCGTCAACATTCTCAAAGGCAAAGGTTGATGTTTGGTAAATGGGTACTGTTGCGCTTCCCATTGGGTCGGGCTCCATGCCCCCGTGAATGAGAAGGCTGTTAAATCCAAGTTTCTCGTTATGCATTGCTTTTTTCTTTATGTTGTTACTGCTTGATGTTTAGCTTGCGTCTGAACTTTATCTGACGCTTTTTCGGGTGCAAAGTTTAAATTCTTTTCCAATATTTCAGCAATATCAAGCACTTTTATTTTTTCTTGTGCGTTGGTAAAAGTTTTGCGACACATCGGACAGGCTGTTACTAGGTAACTACTACTCTCAGTAACAATTTCATCAAGAGTGTTGTTAGCAATTTTGTAACGGTCGGTCATGGAGATATTGGTTATGCCAAGGCTGCCACCACAGCATAACGATTTGCTTTCAATTTCTTTGCTTCCGTTTGATAAGATCGCTGCATTTTGCAGGAGTTCGCGAGGCTCTCGGGTAATATTTAGTCCACGACTCAGCTCACAGGGGTCGTGGTAGGTAACTTTTAACCCCGACTGGTTGAACCTCAACCTGTTTTGTTTGGTTAGCTGAAGTAGGTACTGGCTATGGTGCAAAACAGGTATTGTAAGGTGATAGCTACTGGCAAACTCTCGGGCGCATATTGGACAGGAGGTTACTAACACCTCGGCACCACTTTCAACAATTAAATGGTTGTTTTTGGCTATAAGTTGTTTGGCAGCATCGGCCTGGCCGTTCATTTGTAGTGGCCTACCACAGCAAATACTTCCGTTTTTGTCAATAAAGGTGTAATCAACACCTGCGGCATCGAGCAGGGCCAGGGTCGACTTTATTACAGATGGAGTTAAATGCCCCATGCATCCTGCAAAGAATGCTACCTTTGCTTTTGGGTATTTATATCCATTGATGTAGCTGTAGCTCGTCGATGTGAATAATGGATACTCCCTGCGTTCGTTCTCACGTATTCGGGTTATTTCGATACCAACTGGGCATGCCTCAAGGCATCGCATGCACATCATGCAAGTTTCCCTCAGCCTTTCGCTTGGTTGGCTGTAACGCAAATCGCGAATGAAATATGCTGGTTGAGTATCGGAGATATTCAACGAGGTGCTAAGCTGACACGCATCAATGCAAATTCCGCAGCGCGAACATGCACTTAATTCTATCTTGGTGAAGGTTGAGTGGGTATCCTTTTCCTTAACGCCATATTTTCTAAGGAAAATTAGTAGGATTTCAGCGGGAATGTGCATGTACCGTGAAAAGGGCATAGTAATAAAGAAAACACCTAAAGCTATAGAGTATGCCCACCATGCAGGGTAGTACAGGTAATCGAGCGGAAGATTGTATATGACCCACTGACCAAGAAAGTTTGTAAAAAAGTGCCCGGTATTATAAAGTCCCGCAGTTACGCTTTCAGCAAATAGCCTTAGCGGAAAGATGAACCAAAGGGCCGTAATTGCAATCCTATCGATTAGAATATGCCTTGTGGTACGTTTCATGCCGAGGGTGCGACTCCGGAACCTTTTAAAAAAGGCTAAGCTAACCCCCGATATCACCATAAGCAGGAAGAAGTCCATCAGAAAAGTGAAAATCTCTTCATACTCATGGAGTGGGGTTAGGTCGTGCCTGAAAAACTCAAAAAAGATAGGGTAGAAAGGCGGATTTATTACCCCATGGGGGTACAAACGAGCCTCAAGGTTTCCGAGCACAATAAGCATGAACCAGCCAAAAGCTAAGCTCATGTGCATGTAACCCAAAAGTATATTCCGCTTGAATATATTCCGATGGAGTAACCCCTCGCGTATCGATTCCCAAATGGCAGAGACTGTTCGGAGGGAGAATAACCGTTTCCAAACTATTTTTTGCTCACGCCGGCTAAGCCTTATGATCCAAATAGTCCACATCACTACGATGTAGAGAACTATAAAACCAAGCCCAATTGAAAAGGGTAATGTGAACGGATGGTACCTCATGGCCTGAATGTTAGGTTAGCTTTACGAATTAGCATGATGATGTTTCGGGTATTTACATTTCGCGGGCAAACCAGAGTGCATTTGCCACAAAGCATGCACTTTTCCGATTCATCAATAGCGTTCTTTACCTCGCCTCTCCGAATGGCATGGCATAATTCCCGAAAGCTGAAGGTTGTAAATTGTCCGGCGGTACAGGTTGCAGTACAACTCCCGCAGGCAATGCAGTGGTTAAAGGTTTCATCGTGTTGGTTTATCCATTGTGCCAACGATAAATTTGCAGTATCAAGGTTGTGGATACTGATTGGCATTGGGGCAAAACCAAAATCAATCATACTGCTTGCTGTTTAGGTAATTATGAATTTCGATGGCAGCCGAACGGGCAGCATTAACGGAATCGGTTATATTGTTTGGCCCCGTGCAAGCACCTGCTGTAAATACGCCGCTAACCTTGGTTTTAACAGGGTTTAGGTGATAGTCAGTTATTTCAACAAATCCGTCCTTGTTGGTTTGAAGTCCCAGGGCTGCAATTAGTTCATCAGTTCCCTTAGCTGGCGACATCCCTACCATTAGCACTACCATGTCGACCGACATTTTTAGGGGTTTAGAGGAGAGCGTATCCTCTGTTTTTATGAGGACTCTACCCCCATCGAGCTCACTAGCCTCCGATAAGCGTCCCCGGATAAAGTTTATGCCTATCTGTTGCGCTTCCTTGTATAAATCCTCGTAACCCGGACCAAACATCCGCAAATCCATGTAAAGGCAAAATATTTCCGCTTCGGGAATGGCCTCTTTCACCTCAATTGCCTGCTTTACAGCAGTAACGCAACAAACCTTTGAGCAGTAAGGGCGCTTCACTTTTTCGTCGCGACTGCCCACGCAGTGAATGAAAGCAATTCTTTTAGGAGCATTTCCATTTCGCATAATAGGGTGCCCATGCTCCTTGAACATACCTTCCAGCTCTGCCGAGGTTATCACGTTGTCGTAAATTCCGTAGCCGTATTCCTCCTTGCGCTCAGCAGGGAATGGTTCGAATCCTGTTGCTATGAGTACAGCATCGGCTTCAAAAATCCGGTTATAGGCTTCAAGCTGAAAGCGTTCATCTTTTTTGGTAATTTTATTTATTGCGGTTGATAGGTAGATGGCCGGGTTTCCATTAAGATGCGATTTTAGTTCGTTCACCACATCAATAGAGTGCCTACGGTTTGGGAAAAGTCTGTCCCACTTTGATACCTGGCCTCCAGGAGCGTTTTTTTTCTCAAAAACTGTTACAGAATAACCCATTTGAGCAAGCTGGTTTGCTGCTTCAAGCCCTGTAACGCCACCTCCTATTACTGCTACTTTTTTCATGGGAGTACTGATATTTTCATATTTTAATTATGCCTTTTCATTCACAAAACGGGGACTCATTGGTACGCCAAGATCTTCGCCGTTGGGCCCCTTATACTTTTGGTTGGGATCGTACTCAACACCCATTTTCTTTAACAAGGGTTCTACATCGGTCTGGTGCATTTGCATGCCCATTTCCCAGGGGTCGAAGCCAAGCACCAAACCGGCAACCTCTTCATAGGTGAGCACTGGAATACCTTCGCCGTTTTGCCCGTAGGTTTTTCCTTCCATTTCGCCAAGGGCGTACTGCCACCTATCCATAAAGTAGTTGCAGCCAGGGCAATTAGTTATAATAAAATCGGGCTGAAAGGGTTCCATGGACTCAAATTTCTTTTTCGATGCCGATATGGAATAACCTCGATTGGCCTGCACAAAGTATTGCCTAAAGCCAAAACCACAGCAGTGCCTACGTTCCGGGTAGTCAATTACCTCACCACCAAAGGCTTCGACCAGTCCGGCAAGTACCTGTGGATATTCAGCTCCACCAACCCCCTTGCTTGGAAACATTTTAGCATAGTGACAGCCGATGTGGTCAACAACTTTAAGCGGTTTTCCAGTGTGCTTGTTTATTAATCTATACTTAGCTTTTGCTGCAATCTCGTTGCGGAATTTATACAGCACATCACTTGTATGAGCTAAATTGTCAGGCTCTTCAAACTCCCGTCCTGTTGCTTTTCTTAAATACTCTCTGGTTTTTTCCTTTTCCTGTGGAAAGTGATGCCATGTTTCAAGTATCTCGGTGTAAATACCAAAGGAGGTTACGCACGATGGGGTATAGTTAACGTAACCCTTTTCACGCATCAGAGCAAAATTACGGGCAACAACAGTTTGAATGGTTGGAAATGGTACTACCTCCGTATGGTAACCAATGCCGGTACAGGTGGTATGGTCAGGGTTCTCATAAATATCTTTACCAAGCACATCCCGTAAAATTCTGATAAAGGTGGAATCGCTACCCGGGAAGAAGGTTTGCCTTATACAACTCCTGACAAAGTAGAATTTATCATCAGCAATTTCCTTTTGGTAATCGCTCCATATACGTTTTTTACCTTCCTGTTTCATTGAATTTATCCTTTTTTGAAACTACTTACGGCGATGCTTTTCAGCATTGTTATACCTATAAACATGGGTAAAGTAGGCCGATTTTTTATCGGTAGCATCACCCTTTTCCATGCCTAGTTCTTTGGCTTTTTGTGTCGATACGTCCTCAATTTTATCAAACCAATCCAAGCCGCCGGTAACTTCAAATATCTTTTCAAGCTCGTCGAGGTTTTCCTTTGAGATTTTGCGCATGGCGCCAGGCCCCGAACCATTGTAGTTAGCCCCTACTTTTGCTAAAACCTTTTCACGGTTATCCCTAACCCATTGCCAAACGGGGCCCAGTTCTGGGAACATGCTCAATTCTGCGTGGTCAAAATGAACACAGTAGCCTGTTTCCAGAATGGAGTTGCCCAACATCCGCTTTAGCGAAAGCTGTTGACGTCCCTTTTCCGATTCAACAAAAAGCCCTGTTTCTATGGATAATCCTCTTAGCGCTTGTATCAGTAAGCCGGGTGCATTGTTTCGTGGACATCGTGTTTTACAGCTCATGCACTCGCCGCAATACCAAATGGTATCGCTTTTAAGTAATTCCTCAATAACATTATCGTCGCGCATTTGGACGAGGTTTGCTATGGTTCGGGGTTCATAGTCGTAAACCTCAGCTGCAGGACATATTGCTGTGCAGGTACCACAGTTTATGCATCCGTTTATTCCCTCAACAAAGCGAACATCGGAGTTTAACCTGTCAAAAAGTTTACCCATGGCTTTCTGGGTTGATTGTTAGTTTGTTAACAAGCAAAGTTATATTTTTTTTAGAACCCTTAGCAATTTTTTACAATTTCCCAATTACCCTATTAGCTAAGTGGTAAAATGTTAATTACTTATAAAAGTAATTTTTATGGTGTCTAAATTATTAGTTGTTATAGCTTTTGCATAGGTGATTCCAAATCCATAATTTCGTGAAATTAATTTAAAATTACCATGCTTGACTTTTCAAATGCTGAACTAACCGAGGTTATAGTCCACTCAGTTGGAGTAGATACTGATGATATTATTTTATCAGATACACCTTTAGATATTGATGATAACCTATTGAATAGCCTGCTTAGGGAGTACTTTCTAGGGAGTTTTAGGAATCAAGGATTTTACTCATTTGAGCACAGTTCAAGCCTTGAACTTAATGAATTGTATAGTTACTGCAGCGATTTTTTTGAGGGGAATATTAGCTTTATTGAGTTTTCAAAAAATGTGGCCAATCACCTTCAGCATGTATCAGTTCATCCTAACATTAAGGGAGGGGAGCTTTACATTGCCTCTTTTACCGATATGGTTGTTGATGGTGAACTTTCTGATGGCATTGGAATTTTTAAGGCCGAGAGCAAGGAGCGTTTTTTACATGTAAGCCGCGATGCCAAAGGATTGAAGGTAACTTGTCAGTTTGGCACTACACCCCGCAAGCTCGATAAGGCTTGCTTAGTTTTTAACACCGAAAAGGATTTTGGCTATAAACTTTGCGTAATTGATAATACCAACCGCGACGAAGCCAAGTACTGGCTAAATGATTTTCTGCGTGCCAAACTTCGTAACGACGATTTTTACCAAACCAAGCAGGCAATTAATCTTTGCCGTGAGTTTGTGGAGGAGGTAGTTAAACCTGAGAACAACTTTGTAAAAGTTGACCAGGCTGATATTCTTTGTAAAACGCGTGATTTTTTTAAGGCAAACGAGGTTTTTGACCTAAAGGAGTTTGAAGAGGTGGTTCTGGAGGAGCCCAAGATGGCTGAGACCTTCCGCGATTTTAAGCAAAAGTATGAGGAAGCAATTGGCTGTAATATCCCTGATAGTTTCAAGATATCAACCGATGCCACCCGGCAATCGCAAAATTTTTTTAAAAGCGTAGTGAAACTCGATAAGAATTTTCACATATACATTCATGGGGGGCGCGACCGCGTGGAGCGCGGCTTTGACCCCGATACGGGACTAAACTACTACAAGCTTTTCTTTGACAAAGAGGTATAATAAAAAGGCCGGACGTTGCCGGCCTTTTTCGTTCATAGTAACACTATTTTTTCTCCTTGGCCATAATAAGTGCATCAAAATACATTGCAAAGGACCTATATAAAAAGTGAGTCCATTTACCAAATGGCACTATTATTAATGCCCACTGAGCAAGCACAGTAATATGAATGACATAAACCCAAAAGAAACTATCTATTTGCTGGGTGTCAATTAAAAGACGAACCATAAATGCTGTAAAACCCATGAGGAATAACCAAATTACAAAGAACCAATCCGATGGTTGGGAGTGCTTGTGCATGGCATCAACCTTACGCATTCGTTTTTGCATGAACAGAATTGTAATTAAAAATATTGCTGCACTCTCAATGTAACCCAGCCATACTATGAAATTACTTGTAGTGGAAAACCAGTTTAGAAAGACCGTTGTGAAAAGTAGTGAGAGGTAACCAATAACAAGAATAAGATGAAGCAACCAGCGCATTTTATTCTCGCGGGTGGGCTCACATCCCAGGAATCGTTTTTGGGTGAACATGTGAATTAATAGGTCCTTTAAGGAAAGAAAATAAGCTTTTAGATTTACTTTTATTCCAGGTTTAATAATGGTAAAATACCACATCCTGATTATGTTTGGCAGGAGTATAATTGCGAAAACTCCGGCTATGGCAACCATCTCAAAAAGATGGCCAATGTGCATCAGCTCGGAATGGGTAAATTCTGAAAAGTATGAAATTCCCACAACTGCGCCAAAAATGGCTATCATTGCTAGAATGTAGGCCCAGAGGTTTTTATAAAGCAAACCTGATAACCCTGTCCAATCGTACTGGGCAGTTAGCCAACGCCTAAGCGACATCATCAGTTCTCCAGGATTGGCTTGCCTGGGGCAATCGGTGCTACACTCGCCACAATAGTAACATAGCCAAGGTTTGAGCGATGATTTTAGGTCATCCTCAAGTCCAAGCGTGCTGTAACGAATTAGTTCACGAGGAAAAGTTTCATCGTTTGTTGAAAGTGAGCAAATGGCTGTGCAGTTTCCACAGTTAAAACAAAGATTAAAATCTTTTGCTCCGAATTTTTTAATTTCCTCAGCAAAGTTTGGGTTTATAGTGGGCATAACTAGTGATTTTTAGGTTTATACAAATAGTACGATTCTTCATCGTTTAACCCAGCAGGTTCAACTATGCCATACCTGTTCATGGTCATTAGGTGATAGGTTACCAATTCCTTGGCAAGACCCGACATATTGGATATTTGTGGAATTGATAGTGGGGTGCCATTAAAACTTTCAAGTATGGTTTTCCATTCCTTTGGGTATTCCTTCATGCCCACAAGGGCGTTTTCATCTTTTTCCTCGTGTTGGGTTTCAGTCTGATTGATTTCAGCTTGAGCTGCAAAACCTGCAATCATCGATTCAATACCGTGATTTGAATACTCTGCTATCTCAATGGCATCGTTTGGGCAAACGGGTGCACAAATGCCACAACCCTTGCAGGTAGCTACATTTACTTCAGCAACCATTTTACCATTTACCTCAAGGGGTTTTAT
The DNA here is from genome assembly GCA_018056955.1 of Bacteroidales bacterium. Taxonomy (GTDB): domain Bacteria; phylum Bacteroidota; class Bacteroidia; order Bacteroidales; family Tenuifilaceae; genus Tenuifilum; species Tenuifilum osseticum. The sequence continues at coordinate 16,410 of JAGPEQ010000035.1, forward strand.
GGCATCATACTCGCAAACCTCGGCACATTTACCGCACCACAAGCAGGTTTCTTTATTTACTCTTGCCACAATTGGCTCCAGTTCAATTACCTCTTTTTTGAGCAAAGCGTTAATTTTTGAAACACCTGCAAGTGCTGATTGCACAGACTCGGTAATATTTTTTGGCCCCTGACAGGCGCCACCGATGTACACACCATTTATTACGGTTTCTACCGGACGGAGCTTAGGATGAATCTCATTGAAAAACTTATCGTTTCCTACCGGAATTTTTAGCTTGTCCGAAACACTATTGCTATCGGAACGTGCAACCATGCCTGTTACTAGGACTACCAAATCAGCTTTTAACGCAATTTCTTTCCTTGATGTAAGGTAATCCTTTACTTTTACTACTGGGTAACCATTTTCAACTTCAATTACAGGCGGTTCTTTTTCCTCGAATTTAAGGTATACATCCCCGTTTAACGATGATTGCCGGTAAAGTAATTCCTGTTTACCATACGTTCTGATATCGCGATAAAAATGGAAGGCTTTTATTCCGGAAAACTTTTCGTGGGCTGTAATTGATGAGTGAATGGCGGCTGTGCAGCAGTAACGGGAACAATACCTGTTTGGACCTTTTGATTGTCTGTTCCCAACACAGTATATATAGGCAATGCTATTTACTGGTTTATCATCAAAGCTTAACTCTTTAGATTTATTTTCAACAAGTTTGTTAAATTCCTGAAGGGTGATAACCCTATTGGTTTGTCCAAAACCGTATTCATTTTCGGAGGGTTGATAGTAATCGAAACCGGTTGTTACGAGTATTGCTCCAACGTTAAGTTTTAAAAGATTCCCTTCAACATTAACATCTATGTTAAAATTACCTACGCTTCCCGAAACTTTTTCGAGTGTTGCCTTTGTGAAGAGGTTTATCTGGCTATAGCTCTTTACATTGTCTAATAGTCTTTGAGTAAGAGCTTTGCCATCTTCGCCAGTCATAAAAAGTTTACCATTTTGGGCAACCCTTCCACCCACTTGTTCTTCCTTTTCAATAAGATAAACGTTGTTCCCTAACCGTGCAAGCTCAATAGCGGCGCGCATGCCAGCTACTCCTGCACCTATTACAGCAACAGCTTTTTGCGCTTTTATTTCAATATTATCAAGTGCTTCAGAGTAGGCAACCCTATTGATACCAGCTCTGATTAGCCCGTAAGCCTTAACGGTTGCGTCAAGTGGGGTATCGGAGTGAGCCCATGAGCACTGCTCGCGAACATTTACCTGAACATAGTTGTAGGGGTTTATTCCTGCTCTTAGCGCCACATTCCGGAAAGTATGGGTATGAAGTTTTGGTGAACATGATGCAACCACAATTGCATCGAGTTGTTTTTCCTGTATGTCCTGTATCATCTCCTTTTGGTTGGAGTCGGAACAGGCAAACATAACATCCTTGGAGATAACAACGTTATTCTCGTTTGCTATAAGTTTGCTCAGCTGTTCAACGTCCACATAATCGGATATATTTCCGCCGCAGTGGCATATGTAAACTCCTATTCGTTGCTTCATGGTTTGCTGATGTTTCGATGTGGTTGGTTTAATGTGTTAACGTGTTTATATAGCTTGCGGCTTCAGCAGCAGCAGTTCCTGCCGATAGAATAGAATCGGGGATATCCTTAGGCCCTGAAGCGGTTCCGGCAACAAATACACCCGGAATGCTTGTTTGGGCTGGGTTTACCAATTCATCTATCTGCTTGATGAATTTTTGCTCGTCGAGCTCAAGGGTTGCATTGCTGAATACCCTGGAAATGGAACTATTGGGCAGAACACCAACGGAAAGGACAACAAGGTCGTGTTTGCTTTCCTTTAACTTTCCGGTTGTTACATCTTCATAGCGGAGTATTAAATCGCCATTGGGTTGGTCTTTTGGGAATATTTTTGCAATTCGACCCTTGACAAAGTTTACTCCCATCGATTTGGCTTCCTGGAAGAATTCATCGTAACCTTTTCCAAATGCTCGGATATCCATGTAGTATATGGTGATATCGGCCATTGGCAAAGCACCCATAAGGAGTTGGGCTTGTTTTATGGAATACATGCAGCATATTTGGGAGCATATTGGGTTATTGGAGCATTCGCCACTACAAGCCATAGCATTCTCAAGGCTGGAATCCCTTGAACCGGTGCACAGAATATAGGCTATCTTGTCGGGTATTTTACCGTCGCCCGGGCGCAAAACATTGTTAAAGGGGCGGGTAGGCGCTATGAGCCTATCCATTTGCATAGCATCAATCACGTTAGGATAAATGCCATACCCGTATTGCGGTTTGTGCTCGGGTTTAAAGAGCTTAAACCCGGTTGAAACAATTACCGTTTTGGCATCAACTGTAATCAGTTCATCCTTTTGGCCAAAATCAATTGCATCGGCAGGGCATGCCGTTTTACATTGGTGGCATTCGCGACAATTACTACAATCCAAACAGCGCTCTGCGCTCTCCTTGGCTTGCTGCTCTGTAAGGGTATGCTCAACATCATTAAAATCCTTAACCCTTTCAGCCGGTTTCCTATAAGTATCGTTTACAGGTTTTTTTAGTGCGGGGTGTCGCTTGGCAATAACCTCGTTCTTGTCAGCGGCAGGAAGTTTCTCATCAAATTCAAAGGTATCGATATCAAGTCCATTTAAGTACTTGTCGATATAGAATGCTGCTTTTTTACCCTGTCCTGCTGCTTCAATTATGGTTGAAGCACCGCTTACGCTGTCGCCTCCGGCAAAAATATAGGGGATGTTAGTTTGAAAGGTTTTGCCGTTTACTTTTATGGTTCCTCCTTTGGCCAGCTCCAATTCGTTTGCAAATGGTTGGGTTGATGGTTGTAACCCAACTGCCTCAATAACCAAATCGGCATTAACCAAATAGTTGGAACCTTCAATAGGAATGGGACTCCTACGGCCGCTTGCGTCGGGTTCGCCAAGTTTCATCCTAACCAGTTCAACCTTGCTTACCTTCCCATTTTGTCCTATAAACCGAATTGGGTTGCAAAGAATATCAATTTTGACGCCTTCTTCTTCTGCCTCTTTTATTTCGGGGGCAAAGCAGGGCATTTCCTCACGGCTACGGCGGTAAACAACCGTTACCTGTTCTGCTCCAAGCCTCAGGGCAGTTCGCGATGCATCAATGGCAGTGTTTCCTCCCCCAACTACTATTACCCTTTTTCCGGTAAGGTTATACCTTTCGCCAATATTTACATTTCTAAGAAAGTCTAAACACCCTTCAACTCCTTCAAGGTTTTCACCCTCAATATGCATTTTGCTACTTTGGTGAGTTCCAACTGCAACAAATACTGCATCGAAACCTTGCTGTTTCAATTCGGTAATATTCTCAACCCTTTTATTGCACTCAATTTCAACGCCAAGCGATGTAATATTCTTAATATCCCTTTCAACTACTGTTTTGGGTAATCGATACTCAGGAAGAGTGAGCATAAGCATACCTCCAGCCTTAGGTGCTGCCTCAAAAATTTTAACTTTATGGCCTTTCAGGGCAAGATGGTATGCTGCAGTTAATCCTGCTGGTCCCGAACCAATAATGGCTACCCTTTTGTTTGTGTTTGCATTAATTTCACGAGTCGGGGGTTCGGGGAATTTGTTGTAGTATTGCTCGGCAAAGAAACGCTTGATACGTCGGATATCAACAGCACCTTCAAGGTTGCCTCTGGTGCATTCACCCTGGCAGGGAGCATAGCAGGCACGGCCAAGGCTCCCTGGTAGAGGAATATCTTCAAGGTGAAGATTCATGGCTTCTTCATACTGACCATTTCGCACCAACGACACATACCCATATGGTTTTACACCGCCCGGGCATGCACTTATGCAAGGTGCCGATGTTCCATTCCGGTCAATTGCTGCAATACGGGGATTTGCTAAGCTAAATGGAATGTAAGCAACCTTTCGGCCTGCCAAATGGGTATTGTAATCATCGGGTCTAACCTCAGGACATGCAAATTCGCATTGCTGACAACCTGTGCAGGCTTCCGGTTTAACATAACGGGCACCATGATTTACTTTCACCGTAAAAGCACCGTTGTGCTTTTGGATTTCTTTTACGGTGCTGTTTAACATCACCTTTATATTACCATGCCGAGCCGTTTCGGACATTTTTGGCGTGGTGATGCAGGCTGCGCAGTCGAGGGTGGGGAATACCTTGCTCAGCTGTATCATTTTACCGCCAATGGAAAGTTCTTTTTCAACCAGCAGAACCTTGTAATCCATGTCGGCAAGATTAAGAGCGGCCTCCTGGCCGGCAATTCCGCCCCCAATTACCAATGCATCGTATTTATTATTGGTTGTCATTTTTGCCTTATTTGATTTATTATTTGGCTTAGCAAATGCTAAGAATTACTTGCAATTTCATTTTTAACACTACCTAGTTCCGCTAAAATTTTTGAGAATGTTCCCATATGGTTTACAAATGGTTCAGCACAAACTGAGCAAATGGCTGCCATACGGATTCGTTTGGTGTTGATATTTCGTTCCCTCATAAGCCGCTGGGCCTCAACTATAATATTGTTGGTGTGTTCGGCACATTTCGGGCTGTAAGAGCATTCATGCCCGTCGGCAGCTATAAAAACACCATCGAACCCTTCCTCAAAGGCTTTCATTATCCAGCGTGGTTTAACCCCAGAAGAGCAGGGAAGACTAATAACATAGACGCTTGGTGAATAGTGTAGTTTTCTCAACCCAGCCTGATCAATTCCCGGGTCCGAAATTTTATCGGTTGAGAATACCAGTATTCTTGGTGCGTAGCCTTCGGTTTTCATATTATTTTTTTTAAAGGTAAAGGCGCAAAAGGATTACATACCTTTTGCGCCAATTTGTTTTAAGCCTTTTTTAAAAATAGGCGGAAGTAGCTATCCTCTTCAATGATACCTAAAAACTCATGTTCCATTTTTTCGCACCATTTGGGGATATCGTTTTTGGTACCCTCATCGGATGATAGCACTTCAAGAATTTCGCCCGATTCAATTTCACCTACTGCCTTTTTTGCAGCAAGCAGTGGCCCAGGACACGAAGTTCCACGTGCATCAACTGTTTGTGCCACACTAAGTTTCTTTAGTTCTTCCACGTTCATAACAATTTATATTTGGTTATTAATATGTTAATACGGCATCTGCCGATAACGTTTCAGTAATTACCGTTCCCGCTGCTATTAACTTTGATCCATCAATGAGTTGATCTTCCTTAATGGCTCTTTCCTTTACGCAGGGTGTGCATAGGAGTAAATTGCCATTTAAGCTCAAGAAGGTATCTAATAATTCCTTAAGAGGCATAAGTCCTGGTGCATGAATATTTTCAATGCATCCCCCTTTCTTGGCAAGTAAAACACCGGCACTTTGGAGTATTATTGTTACTTCAACATCCATGGCTTGTGCAGCAGTTGCCATTACAAATGGCAATGTTGCTTTTTCTTGGTTGTCGGGGCCATGGGTTACTATTATAACTATTTTCTGGCTCATAATAGGATGGTATTTTAAATGAAAAATTGAATGCTACTTTGACTTGCCTCTGCTACAAATGTTGCCGCTCCGGCATAGCTTAGGTGAGGGTAATCAATTATTTCTTCCTTTTTGAAACCCATTAGGTTCATTGACATTTCGCAAACAACAATCTCTATACCGAGTTCAGCTGCCTGTTTGAACATCTCGTCGAGCGACATAACATTCTGTTTCCGCATAAGGAACTTGATCATGGCAGGTCCCATTCCCATCATATTCATTTTTGAGAGTTTAAGCTTATTGCGCCCTTTGGGCAGCATAAGTCCAAACATTTTGGAAATGAAACTCTTCCCTTTGGCTTTTTTCTTTTGATCTCTGAGGGCTGAAAGCGCCCAGAAAGAGAAAAACAGCTTAACTTTAGTATCGCTGGCGGCAGCCGCAAGCGAAATAATCATAGTGGCTAAAATCTTGTCCAGGTCGCCCGATACTATCGCTATCGACAGCTGATCTTTACGATTTTTCTCTAGCTTACTAACCCTTTTTTTTAGGTCTTCAAGCTGTTTGAGCATTTCTTCTTCCATATTGAGTAGGTATTTGGTTAATTATCTGTTATCGAAGTAACAATCCAAAAGTAGGTTGTAATGCAATGGATTAAATAAAAAATGGTGTGAGATATATTTTATAACCATGTGATATAAGTCACGCTTTCTGACTATATTTGAAAAAATGTTTTTATGAAACCCGATTGCAAGCTTTGTAAGATGAAATCTCCGGCGGCTGAACTGCTTAGGCCCAATGAGATTGATACCCTAGAACAGAACTGTGCCCAGGTAAAATTTGCAAAAGGCGAAACAATTTTTCGCGAGGGAACCTTTGCAACCAATATTGTTTACTTGCGATCGGGGTTAGTAAAAATTCATATGAAAGGCCCTATTGGCGAAAAGATATTAAGGTTGAACAAAGCTCCTGCATACCTTGGCTTACCTACAACCTTTGGCGATAAGGTTAACCATTACTCTGCCACAACCTTAGTTGATTCAGAGGTTTGCTTTATTTCCCTCGATGCCTTTAAAAAATTTATTTTCTCCAATGGCGACTTTGCTTATGAAATAATCATGGATTTATGCCGGAGCGAATTAGCCGATTTTCAGCGATTTACTAATCTGTCGCAGAAGCAATTACCTGGCCGAATTGCCGAGTTGCTCCTCTGTTTCTCAAACCATCTTTTTAAATCAAATACCTTTGAACTCCCCTTAAACATAACGGAGTTAGCCAACTTTGTTAGCGCTTCGCGCGAAAGCGTTAGCCGACAATTTTCCGAGCTAATCAAATTAGGTATTATTGAAATAACTTCCGGTAAAAAGTTAATCATTCTTAGAAAGGAGATGCTTGAAAAAATAAGCACTAACGGTTAACCATTCCAATTTTAAACCCAGATTAATCAATAGAAACACAATAAAACATTTAAACAGCTTGTTTCAATTGATAAATTTCCTCTAATAAATTTTATGTATCCACAATTTTTATTAGCCCGGTTGTATTTGTTAATTCATCATAACTTGGTTTAGCCGTTCACTTTTTGCTATTCCTCTAACTTCCTCTAACTTCCTCTAACTCTATCATATTCTGCCTATTCCGAATCATACCGATTCATTCCGACTCATTCCCGCATCAAATCTTTCGTTTCACGACTCACGGTTCACGTTTCACGGACTCTAAATTCCTCTAGCTCCATCATATTCTGCCTATTCCGAATCATACCGATTGATTCCGACTCATTCCTGCCTCAAATCTTTCGT